>NZ_CAKVZK010000031.1:0-36834 GCF_934835585.1 Clostridium sp. AF02-29
TGATAAGCACTATTTTTTTAGCCACAAGTGTTACAAAAAAGCTTGACCACAACAGTATCCTCTTCTGCATCAGCATTCTCTTTCTCCGTAATCTCTACAGCCTTCAAAGAACCATTCTGCTCGTATACATGCAGTTCGCCTTTTTCATCAAATGCTCTTAATTCCACCAGTTCATCCCAGTTAATCCCATCATGAACACAGTTTCCGCACAGGATGTCACTGTACATATGAGCAATTACATAAGGATACTGTGCTGCTTTTTCCTTCAGTTCTGAACGCTCCGCAGATACCGCCCGGACATCCAGATGTTTATATGTTTTCATAATCTGCCATCCCTTCTCAGACCGCTTTCACATACTCTGTGATCAAATCTGCGCCCTGTTCAATCTGTCTGCTCTTTAAGTTGATCTTTGCGATCACTTCGGTTCCTTCTTTGATCAGCAGCTCACTTCCGTCTATATAACCTCTGCCGATGCTGCTTCCGCTTCCCAGAGGGAGAATACCCAATCCTACGTCACGCAGTGCCATAAGAAGAAGGCCTGCAGCCTTTTTATTCTCCTCCTCCAGATCAACCCGGATAGTGAGTTCACCATAAGCCGGAGTCTCACTGAAAAGTCCTCCATACATCACACCACCGGTAAATTTATCGATGTGAATCCGCTTCTGTGGCGGACGCTCACCGCCTTTTTCCAGCATCGCATCAAAGAAATGAATGCAGCCCAGAAATCCTTTTTCTTCTTTTTCTGCATTTTTACCGAATACAGCCTCAATATCCGATACCGGAAGCTGTCTCAGCTTTGCGATTTTCTCCATCTGGCTTCGCAGCACACCTTTAATCGAAGTAGCCGGAATCAGAAGTTCTCCGTCTGCTCTGCGCATCTGTTCTGCATCCGGCGATTCCTCATTATAATCTCTTACATCGATGGATTTGACCAGGATCTCGCTGTCCACTTTGCCCTTCAGCTCAAAATGAATGCGGTGATCCAACGTGGATATCCGTCCTTTCAGCTCCTCCAGAATAGACTGTCCCTCTTTTGACTCATCTCTCCAGAGTTTCCGGTCTTTTTCCCGGGTCATATCATAATCGATTTTCAGCAGTTCTTTGAACTCTACATATCCGCAGCCATTGCTCTTCTGACCGCCAAGCTGAATATTGCCAGCCTGCAGAGCACCTAATATCCTCTCTATCGTTGCCTCATACTCATGTTCCCGTTCATACAGATAGAGCTTAAATGTAAATTCAGAACCTGCTGCCACTGACTCCATCTCAAACTTCTGGCCGGACCAATTCTGTCCACCCTTGGTCTGAACCGTCTGGCAGGTACCGGTTTCCCGGTTAATCTTAACTCTTGGTCTCAATTCGGTATCTATGACATTTCCCGTGAAAAATGCATCGCTGATCCGGACTTTACTTCCTGTATCGGAGCCGTCCGCGCTGGAACCAAACAGTTTATTCTGCAGTTCCGGCTCATCTGCAAGGTAATCTCTCATCGCTCCGGCTAATCCGGTTGCCTGAATAAATGGGACATTCTTTACCGGATGAATCAGAATTCCTCCGGCTCTGTCATCGTTTCCACCGATGTGTAGCGGTTCCTTACATATCGCCGTGATCTGATAGGATACGATATGATCATATAAACTTCCGTATTTATCAGCCATGATTTCTTCCCTCCCTGTTTGCGTAGCGTATCTGCCGTTCCATCAGCTGAAGCTTATACCGAATCTGCTCATCCGGCTCAAACAACTGATCAGCCGGGATTCCCATCACCTTTTTTCCATCTATTTCAAGCAGTTCAAACAAATCAGAATTAAGCATTTTCTCCAGATAACGATGGTAGGAATCCGGTTTTTTCTTGTTATCCTGCTTTTTGTAGCGTTCTGTCTTTTCTTTGGAATGAACCAGAAAACTTCCAAGCTTCCACTCTGCCTTTTCCGGCTTATACTGACAGCTGATACACATCGATGCAATCACGCCCAGCTGACTGGAGGTAATTCCTCTCAATTCATCCGTATGTTCTACTACATAACGTTCCATGCCTCGTTCAATCCGGTGCTGTAAAAGTCCTCTGGCTGCCAGTCGGCAATCCTCCTCTGCATGGATTTTGCTCTTTTCAGGAGTCTGTACTGTTTCCACCTGCTCAGCCATTTTTTCCATCGGTTTTTTATAGATGATCTGGCCAAATCCTTCCATAAATGCCACCTGGCCAAATCCTTCCACAGTCCGGATACCCAGTCCTTCTGTTTCTACACGGCGGAAATTTTCCTCTGGAATCTCCTGATCGGCAATCAGGCAGAACACACTTCCTGCTTCGTACATGTTGGCGGAAGGAATGGTTCCCTTCCAGATCCGATTATAACCATAGATCTGGGCCGTAGAGGTTGCACAACGTTTCAATTCCAGTTTATCACATCCTAAACGCTCTGCCAGTTCATCCAGGTTCAGCCCGCAGAGCTCTCCGATCTCACTTCTCATCACCAGATTGGAAAGAAGCACCAGATAGAACTCCTTCGATGATTTCTGAGTCCGTACCTCTCCGTAAGGAACTGCCTCATTCATGGCTTCCAGAACCGTACAGCAGGTTCCATAACCGCCGCTGCGTCTGTTTCCTACCCGGATCTCTTTGCTCAAAACTTCCAGAACCGCTTCCCTAAGCTCTACATCGATGTCATCTGTCATTGATACATAACCGGTAAAATTCTGTCCTTTTCGCAAGTACTGACTCCGGAAAACATTTCTTTCACTTGTGCGTCCCATATTAATATTGATATCTTCACTTAATTCAAGACCTGTATAGCAGATGCAGTCTTCCTCAACATAGCAATAGCTTCCGAGAGATGCCCGCTTATATCCTGGCTCCACATCCTTTTCAATAACGTTCTGAATCTCTTTTTTATCAATACAAGGTGTCTTATCTTCGAAAAAACCCTTTAAAGAAGGAATCAATTCTTTTCCATTCACCGTCAGGTAGGCATTCATAAAACGAATTTGTCCATTGAAGAATGCCGGTTTCCAGGTCTCAAACTCAGCCTGCTTTGCCAGTTCCGACATCACATATCCCCGAAGCGCACTGCCAGGAATATAGCGCAGTGTGTCTGTCTGTCCGTGCTGACTACTTTTATCATCCGCAATTCTCAGCGGATCCATGTTTTTCAAACGAATCTTCCAATAATTATTCATGCTGATCCTCCACGCAGATACTTACTTCTCCAAAACCGCGGTTTCTCATGGTACCGACCCATTTGATCAGTCCTAACACCTCTTTCACCAGTTCAGCATCCTGTGCATCGCAGACACAGGTGCCGTAAAAATGAAATCCGCTCTTTACGCAGCGACACTGACGAAGGGAACCTTCCTTAGCCATACCATTCTCCAGGCTGGTAAAATCTCTGGTATACGTAAACATAGCTTTATGTTCTGAAAGATCTCCTGTTTCCTCCTCTGCTGCACTGCGCAGAAGGGGATGAACTACTAAGTCGGAAAAACTAACTTTTCTGGATTCATCCAGAAGTTCCGAACCGCCTTCTCCCATCAGAGTGCAGACGATATGGTCTGTCTCTGCCGTATCTTTTCCGGTCCAACTAAGGAGATTAATCAATTCTTCCCGGAAGATTCCCTTGAAGGTATTTCCCTTCAGATACGGAAACCCTGCATCATCCATCTGTGTCGCGATATCTTCTCCGCCCGGAATGCTGAGTCCGTTGCCAAACACGGCATCCGACTGCAGTGTCATTTCTATCAAAAGCTTCATGCCTGCTCTCCTTTCTCTTTCAGACCGATAAAGGTATCCAGCATCTCGACTGCATCAAAATAAAGCGAATGCTTCTTTCCATCAATATCCAGGAATGCACGGCGCTCCAATCCGCTTCCGGTTCCAATCTGTCTGAGCTGTTCTTCCAATTTATGATCTTCAAAAATATCCAGATTTAAAATATCCATAAGAGAAGACTGAAGATAATATTCGGTTGCCTTTTCGCCTTCTTTCAGTACCCCTCGAAGCTCCTTGATCTTGCCTCTCGCATAGACTTCTTTCTTATCAAGCAGCATGCTTAAAAGCTTTTTGAAGGAGCGATAACGGCGTACCTTTTCTAATTTCCAAAGCTCCGGTTCTGCACACAGCATATAGGGTCTTAACTCCAGGGTTCCGCCATCCTCTGTCTCATATTTCTGGCGCATCTCAGCAAGATCATCGATGATCTCACCGAATTCGATATGCCAGTCAATCGCACAGCCCTTGGTTCCGGAATCCTTAATCCGGTCATCATAGTAAGCCAGGAAACGCTTTGCATTAGAACAAAGCATCTCTGATAACTCGTAGGCTTTGTAGAACGGATATTTCTGATGTACAATCGCAACACCCGCACAGGCTGTATATTTCTGATGATCCACTGCATTTTCCAGTGCAGATAACTTCTCAATAAAGATACGTGCTGCCTCCAGACCGATTCGGCCTTCTGTGACAAAGCAGACATCATCACCGGCGAGAATCAGTTTTCTAACCGGGAAAGAACGGTTCTTCAGGTTCAATCCTGCATCCACCAGAGCCGGAATCTGCTCTCCGATCTCATCTAGCATGCCTCGAAAAGCTGTCTTGAAATCCGCATCAATCGCATCACTAAAGCTGCGAAGTGTTTTCTTATATTCCTCCCACGAAAGATCCTTACACTTAGTTCGAAGGTTTTCCACCCGTTTGCCCATGCCGTTTCCATCGATATGAACAATCGCCACAAAACTGGAATCATCCTTGCTGACTCCCAGTTCTTCTAGTTTATAAGGCATAACATAACCTTCCGGCACATACTCATGCTCCGCCGGCATCTCAATTTTGTCCACACGTCCGGTAATTACCTTGGCACGGCGAAGATTCGAATCTTTCTCTTCTACTCCGAAAGAGCCCTGATGGAACGAAGCTGCACGAACTGATTTTTTCTTTTCCAGTTCCTGGGAAAGACGGAACAGGTTCTCTCCCGCTCCCTTGCTCTCATCATACTCCATCGTCTTGATAAAGTACTCCAGCTCCGGATACTCACGGCGCACCCGAGAAGAGATCGCATAAGCAAACTTCTCTGCGGACTCCCGATCCGGGAACTCCAGAACCGTATGGCCGCCGCCGGAATATACCACATTTTTCTCTTTGTCAAAAGCAAGGCTGCTTTGCTTTGCAGCCAGTTCAAAATATGCCGGATCTGTCACCCTGCATATCTCCTCTGACCGTTCCACATTTTCTTTCAGTTTCGTACTCTCAAAGATGTACGCCTGCTTTTGAGATACTTCTAAAATCATCAGTTGTCTCATGAAATTGTCCATCCTTCCTGTAATTTTCGAACACTTTTAGGCAATTATACCACTGTAATCGAATAATTGTCCACATTTTGCAGTATTTGTCTATCAAAAAACACACATCAAAAGTGCGTCTACAAATATTCATTTTCGTTTCATGAGTTAAGTCTAACATGGGGAATTCAGAAAAATTAGACAAGTTGTTCTTTAACAATAAGTATTTCAACTGTTTTTATCGATTTGCGCAAAAGAATAATGCCTCAGATTAGTATCAATGCCCTGAAAGGGGCGACCTTCATTTCTACCCGAAGTTCAATGGCTGCTACGCAGTGAATAAATCAACGTGTCAATGCCCTGAATGGGGCGACCTTCATTTCTACTGCAACACGCGTTTTCGTAACGAAATATCGTCAGGATGTGTCAATGCCCTGAAAGGGGCGACCTTCATTTCTACACAAAGCAGCAGGTAGGTCATGCCTCACTCGGAATTGTGTCAATGCCCTGAATGGGGCGACCTTCATTTCTACCTCGATATCATCAATGTGATCACAGACCGTCTTATTGTGTCAATGCCCTGAAAGGGGCGTCCTTCATTTCTACCCTTGCCTCTGGAAACCCTTGTAAATCAAGGCTTTGCGGGTCCATTTTTCCAGAAGTTTTTCAGAATATTCTGAAAAAGGCATTTTTGAAGGGTGTTTTTTGGAAGTTCACAATTTGTTCATATTTGACAGTCCCATTCCTTCTTTTAGTATACCTCTTTTTTCTGGGTTTGAGAAGTACTTACAGCACACTTTTAATTGGTTAATTTTAATTGACTCCATCAAAAAAAGTTGAGTAATGATATCTTCTCATCATCTCCGATACAGAATGGGCATCTAAACCGACCAGATAATCGTCGGTACAATATTTCCAGAATATCTCCGGATAATACCAGTTTGCTTCCATTGAACTGATATTTTTTTCTAAAGGAATGTGATATTCTGCGGCGGCATTAATTAGTTCTTTTACAATTCCTATGTCTGCTTGTTCTCCAGGTTTTAAGTAGCGATAGCTCCGATCCGGATGTGCTATGCCGGAAAAATATCCGCTTTCCACTCCCTCTAACTCTGCTCTGACGATTCCGTCTGCACGGCCGCTCAGTCCTTTTTTAGAGAAGCTGTATTCACCGGGCGCTAACTCGTAAAAATGTTGTCCCAGAAGCAGATATTCTATCCCTTCATCTTCTTTCAGTTTTTCATAATAAGACTGAAATCCGGGCAGATATTCCGCCTCAAGTCCTATTCTTACCTTTATTTTTCCCTGATATTTTGCTCGAAGTTCCCACAGTGTGTCCTCATACTCTGGAAGTTCTGCCATCTTCATTCTTCCACGAAAAAGATCACCTGGAAATGGTGCATGATCCGTGAATGTAATCTGTTTCGCGCCCAGGTGAATGGCTACTTTGATATACTCTTCCTCACGTTCCTCTCCGGCATGCCCGCAGCGCCAGGTGTGAACATGAAAGATCTCTTCCGGATTTAAACAGACTGATTTTCTCACTTATTCCCCTCTTTCTATTAAGTAGCGACCGAAATCAAAACTATTATTTCTTCCTATATGGAACAACTCTCCCGCTAAAAGTTCTTCCAGTCTTTCTTCGGTGATGTCTTCCATCACGACTACACCCCGTATTCCTTTTAACTCCATCTTGCTCTTATGGGTATTCGAATACCGGCGGATTCCAGAACGTGCAATATGAGATTCCAGCATCCGGGGCCAGACAAGAGGCTTTTCCAGTTCAACCGGATTTTCATCAAAACAGCTCATCATCTGAATTTTCCGGTGTACAGCTCTCCAGATAGCATCTGCATCAAAATCATAGAGATCGATGCGCTCCTTCCGAAGGGCCAGGGGTGTGAGGAAGTTAATCCGGCAGACATGCTTCTCTTCCCTGCCGCATCCCCTTCCGATTCCAAGCTCCCATTTTCTCTGAGATATGTAATCTCCTACAGTCCGGATCCGGAAGTTCTCCATATGAATCTGATTTTCATCTAAAATCATGCTTTCATCTTCTGATAAAACCGCTGCGATTTCAAATCTGGCATGATCTTTTCCGATTCCGGCCTGTCCAAGCTGCCAAAACGCATCCAGATATTGGCTGAACAGCGCAATATTGCGTCCAAATAGTTTCAAGCGGAATACAAATCCATGACGCGGATCCATATCCGTTTCCTGATTGTCGCACTCTATCAGGTATCCCAGGCTTTCTTTTCCGGTCATATATGCCGGTTTAAAACGCATTGGTGTATAAAATGCATTCCATACGATGCAGCTGTCCTGAAACCTGCATTCATCACAATTGCGGTCTGCCACACAGTTTTTTCTCAGCAGCATCTCACCCAGACCACCGCGCAGAGCTGAAACCTTCTGTTCCGGAACTTCCGATGGTTTCAGAAAGCGCAGACAAAATGTTAAGGTAATATAAGGGATCTCCAGCCATGACACTGTAGTTTCTTTGATCATAATTCTACTTCCTCGCATTCTCATTTGCAGATATTATTTCGTGATTTCATCACTCAATCACTTCGCCGTTCGCCAAAAGTGAGCAAGCTCCCTATGGCTCTCTTGTGCTCATTATATCGCATTTTCTCCGGAACCGGGGGAGTATTTCCATTATTTTACATATTTCACTGGTTTCTATATCTGTTCCGGTTCGCCACAATCCACTCTTCCAGTGTCAGCGGTATATAATCAGAAAACATGCAAAAACAATTAATCAGCTGGCATAGTGTCTCATCCTCTCTTTTTAGAACACAATTCCATTTCGGATGTTTACGTACATCTTTCAGATATTCGCGGATCTTCTGTTCATCCGGACCGTTATGCACATGTCCGTACAGCATATAGGTCTTTGGCCGTCCTTCCTGATCCAGAATATACTGTCCATTGTAAAAAAGAATCGGATAATGTGATAATACCAGGCTGTACCTCCCATCCTGCAATTCCAGATAAGGGACTGCCTGTTCAAGCAGCCCCTTATCAAATGCCGGATCCTGAAGGTATGTGTCATGATTTCCTATTAACAGTGTTTTCCTGCCCTTCAGACGATGAAAAATCTGATTCACCTCCTCTCCCTGGGAAGAAACACTCAGATCTCCTAAGATGAATACATGATCCCCATCTTTTACCCGTGAATTCCACTGGGCAATCATATATTCATCCATCTGTTCGGTGCTTTCAAAGCCCCGGCAGTCAATCTTCTCATTGAGCCGGGCGTGACCGAAATGAAGATCTGAAATATAGTAGTTCATTATCCCCTTCCTCCTTTCACTTTGATACGTACCAGGCACTCACGGCCAAAGAAGAACCAGCCGCAGCACATGGAAGCCATCAGTTTCACGCCGAAATAAATCAGCCATCCCATAATTGGGAGGAACAGAATCCACTCAAAATAGCGTGTCACCTTAGACACAAGGTTCCAACCATATGGGATTCCTCCGAAAAGGACAAATGCCATCGGTGTCCCGATCATCATCCCCACAAGGCTGGCGTTTCCGTCCCCGCTCTCACTGAACGCAGTCAGTGTGCCCAATATCGCAATCACCACTGCGATTACAAAGCGGCGTTTTTCCGCTTTTCTGTATGCCTCCTGCTCTGCTGTCATTTCTACTGTTACATCCTGTAAAACCTGATTTGTATTCATACTCATACTCATTTCCTCCTAATCGTCTGTTAACAATCACTTTGATAATAATAGAATAACTTATCTTCTTCACTGTTTTTGGACACTTCCTTTAATAATTGCGAAGTTCCTTCAAACATTCCATCTTTCCGTTTCTGCGGGAACAGGTGCGGCGCTTATCCGCAAAAACAACCGGACGTCTGTTCCATACCGGACCGCGCTCAGCCGGCACAGCCATGCTCTTTTCAATTGACTTCTTATCGTGTTTTGTCAGTTTTGCCATATTCGTTTCCCTCCATCTCTTTGATGGTTATATGATACAGCAAGAGTTTCACTGTTTTTGGACACTTGAATTATATCAGATGCGAGATAACTCCCATCTGATATGGTCCCCGACAGAATTGTTTAAGGTACGCAAAAGAAGAAAAACATCGTACGAAAGCATATCTATGTGCATATTTGTGCAAATTTATGTGTAACCACAATAAAGTTTATTGTGATTTTTGCAATTTTGCCGTATAATTCATTATATATGTAGTCCGACGGATCTGCTTTGTCAGGACTGTAAGTATGAGGAGGTCAAATATGGACGAAAAAATAGTTAGTGATTGTGCTAAAAAAACTTTTACACTTCCAGCAAATGGCAGCTTCTTCGACTTTGCTCCCGATAGTCCAGCTGAAAAAGGAACCAAAAATCTCCTTCTGCTGACTTTGAGCACGATCAGCCCGAATCCCCGTAAAGGTATTGCGATGCTTTCGACGGATCAAACCGAAGTTCCGGAAGAATACTATTATCAGTTAGAGCCTGTTCCTTATATGCTGATGCATCAATTTGCAGAAAAGAACAATGGTGAAAAACTGGATGGAATTCTTATGATCTGTTCTCCAGCTACTCTGGACGACACCGTTGAACTGACTGATCCAAGATACGGCGATTTTAAAGATACAGCACGAAACTATTTCGCATTCACCACATCCACATTTGCGCAAAAACATCAGTCGCCACTGTCCTACAAAGAGATCTGTACAAATTTCGGCAGTAAAGAAACTGATCCGGTAAAACGTGCGGAGGAACACTCCGAAAACAGCCGTCAATTTATCCATGATGTGATTGAAGAGATCCGTCTTCTTAAGAATCATTATCCGGATTTAAACATCCTTGTAGATACCCACGGTGGTTTCCGTACAGCTCAGGAGATTTTAAATACTGTTTTATCCCTGCTTCAGATGGAAAATATCGAGATCAAACCTGAACATATCTATAATGTAGAATTCCAGCCTGTAAATGGAGTCAGCCGCGCCTACTTCACATCCTCAGCTGAGATTTTCGACATTATAAACTTTGTTTCCGGTATCCATGAATGTATCAACTATGGGCAGATCAAATCTCTTGATCAGTCTATGAAAAATTTCAAAGGAGAAATCGAACAGAAGGTTCTGGACAGCATGAGAACAACAGCCGAAGGTATTCAGCTGTGTGATGTCAACAAATTTGAATCCGGTTTATCAAACCTTTCCGATTCACTGAAAAAACTTGGAGGCACTCCGGCATCGCTTGATAATTCCAGCTATTTAAGACTCTTCCAGGATTTGATTCGTGACAGCTATGGTGATGAGCTTTTAGACAACAGCAAGCGAAAAACCATCAACGAAATTAAATGGTGTATTGAAAAAGACTTTATCCAGCAGGCTCTCACTCTTGTGGAAAGCAAGATGCCAAAAGAGATCATTGAACATAACTTCCTGTATTGCAAAGAATTATTTGATGTGACTCCTTCCGGCACAATCATTAAGAAAAGTGAGAAAGAGCACTTAAACGATGATAATTCTCCAAAGCAGCGTTGGGAATCTGTAGAAAACTATATTTTCCAGAAATTTGGCTGGACAAAGAAAGATAAAAATAGAACTTTCTTCCTCAATTTAAGTGAAATTGACAATCTGGATAAAATTGAATATTACCGTGGATATCCCAATTGCTATATCAATCCGCCCAAAAAAGATACTGCCTGGGAAAGCCGCTGCTACCGCATCAGTGAACACCAGAAAGAAAAGAAAGACATTAACGTTTTAGTACGTCTTCACATGGAATTGAAACAGATTCGTAATCAGGCTAATCATGCTGGTGAGGATGACAATCGATACAGCATTGATACAGTACGAAAGGCACTGAAGGCCTACGTTGAACTCTATGAAAAAATAGAAAGAAAATTACATCGATAATTAATTTCTCTCCTCCGACTGCACCTGACGGTACAGCCGGAGGATTTTTTTAATACTCCCGAAACTGTACAAAACGGAACACGCTTCGCTTTTCCGTACCGTTTTCTCCGTATACTTCCTCAACTATCCGCTCGCTGCAGGCTGCTGCCACCCGAACTCCCGCTTCTTTCAGGCGGGCAATCACATGCCAGCTTAAACAGAATTCTCCCTGGCACATGACACAGTCTGGTTTTTTCGCAAGAATTTTTTCCGCATATTCTTCTGCCAACTTACGAACACCATCCGTACTCATATTTGCCGGAACCTGCGGAAAGGCCAGATCCTCAATCGTGCCATACTGAAGAGCCGCATTTCTCTCATCCTCTGCCCAAAGTTTGCTTGGATGATTGGAAAAATTGATAAACATAGTAACATCCCCCTCGTTTTTATCTTATCTTAAATCCCCGTTCTTCTTCACAGGGAATCTCTGTGATCTCCATATCCGCCACGTTGATCCATCTCTGTTGCTGAATCCGATCTAACATTTCCCGAATGGAAGCTTCGCTTCCCTGCACTTCCATCTCCACTCTTCCGTCCCACAGGTTCTCCACCCAACCGGCCAGGCCAAGGGACTGGGCGATATAAAAGGAGCGGTAGCGGAAGCCGACGCCCTGGACATCACCTGAAAAAAAGATGTGTTTTCGTACCATAATTTACATCTCCTCCGGATACTGAAATCCCCATTCTTTTCTGAATTCCGTCATCATATCCATCACATCTTTTGTATAATCCAAATGCATGCATTCTGCATCCCCACGGATGGCTTTCTCCATATCCGCCAGCTCATAGGCCAACGCATCTGCATGCTCACCGGTCTGAATCACTTCCGTTTCTCCGGAATCTGTATAGGTGATTCTCGCTTCCCAGGCTCTCGGATATTCCATGATTTCTATATATCCCTTTTCACAGGATACCATGCCTCTTTTCGGCTGCTTGGAATGCAGCGACAACATGACAGATGCCATCTGGCCTTCCTGATTCATCAGCAGCAATCCTGCCTGTTCATCCACTCCTGTAGGTGCCGGTTTTACCTGGGATAAAAGCTGATCCGGCTTGGAATCCATAAACCACCGAATAAAGGAAAGCGCGTACACCCCGATATCCAGCATGGCACCTCCTGCCAGGTTTTTATTAAAAAAGCGGTTGTTCATATCATATTCTTTGAAGCTTCCAAAATTCATAGTGATCAGATTCACCTTTCCAAGTTTCCCTGACTCAAGAATCTCTTTAAGCTTTTTATAAATCGGCATATGATAAATCGTCATGGCCTCACCTATGACAACACCCTTTTTATCCGCCAGAGCAATTGCCTCATCCAGTTCCCGGCTGTTTAAGGTGATAGATTTTTCGACCAGAATGTGCTTTCCATTCTCAATTGCCCTGCGCATAAAATCAATATGGGTATTATGGGGAGTTGTGATATAGATTACATCAATATCCGGGTCTGTAAACATGTCATTATAATTATCATATACCTTTTTTATCCCATATTTTTCTGCAAATGCAACCGCTTTCTCATGGGTTCTGTTACCCACCGCATCGATGTTTCGCCCGTTTTTCTTTAAGGCCACGGCCATTTCATTTGCAATCACTCCGGTTCCAAGAACTGCCCATCTGATGTTCTGCATGTATCTCTTACCTTTCTTTATCCAACTAGCACTCCACCGCTACCTTAATCACTCCATCTTTCTTGTTCTCAAAAAGCTCGTATGCATCTTCGATCCGGCTAAGCGGATAGGTATGGGTAATAAGCGGTTCCGTATCGATCTTGCCCTCTGCAATGAGGCGAAGCGTCTCCTCACAGTCGCATCCATCTACACCGCCGGTTTTAAAGGTAAGATTCTTGCCATACATATCCGGAAGCGGCAGCGTCTGGGCTTCGTCATAGAGCGCTACCACTGTGACGATTGCATTAGGCCTTGCACATTCCCAGGCTAACCGGAAAGTAGAGGGGGCTCCTGCCACCTCAAGGACTACATCGGCTCCGCCATGATCACTGTTTTTCTGAACATATTCCAGACATTCCTCCGGTAAAACGGTGTATACATCTGGATAGTGCTCCTTTATAAAGCGGACGCGGTTTTCATCTTTCTCGCAGACAATAATTCGTTTCGGTTTCTTTAACATTACGCAGAGAAGGGTACAGATACCCGTCGGACCGGCACCGATGATCAAAACCGTATCTTCCTCCGTGATCTCAGAGATTCTCGCCGCCCAATAGCCGGTCGCCAGCACATCTCCCACAAACAGTGCCTGCCGGTCCGTCACTCCATCCGGAATCTTATTTAATCCCTGATCCGCAAATGGAACCCGCACATATTCGGCCTGCCCGCCGTCGATACGGCATCCCAGGGCCCAGCCGCCATTCTCGTCCGTACAGTTATTTACATATCCATTTTTACAGAAAAAGCATTCACCGCAGAAGGTCTCTACGTTTACAGTGACTCTGTCCCCCGGCTTCACATGGGTCACCGCTGACCCAACTTCTTCCACAATTCCTACCATCTCATGACCGACTGTAATTCCAAGGACCGCCCGCGGCACACTTCCGTGTTTGATATGCAGATCACTGGAACAGATGCTGGCCAGTGTTACCTTTACAATCGCATCCCGTTCGTGCATAAGCACCGGTTTTGGTTTTTCCACTAATTCAAACCTTCCCTTAGAAATATATGTATATGCCTGCATTGCTTAACCCCCTTCTTTCTATTATTCATACTGAATCCTATTATAGGCGAAACTTGGGGTTATTAGCAAGATTTGCCGTAAAAAACATGCTTCTGCTTCATTGAAACATTCCGCGTACATGATGGCTAGTTCCAACTGCTGGCAGGCTCCGGTATCATATGTCATTTTTTCAGAAGAACGAGTTGCCTGCGCAAGGTTCCATTTTTCAAGGATCACCTGCATCTGCTGGTTTGTCCGTTTCAACTCATCCGTAAGAACAGCCAGCTGGCTACGTAATTCTTTTTCCTGCTCCATGCTTTCAAGCAAGAGCTGCAGGATATCTTTTTTATTCAGTTTTGCCAGCTGTTCTTTTGATAACGCAAGTGCCATACGGACGATCAGTCTCCTTCGCTTTTATGGATCCGGTATAACAGAAGAAGCGAAAATTTCATTTGGATCAGCTGTTACAGACCTCTGCACAGGGAACTGCTTTGGCTGCGTTACTTCAACAAAGCCGCTTTCTACAAGCAGGGCCTCTTTCACTTTGCGGAGCCAGTAATAATAAGAGTCTCATGAAAGCTGATGCTGTGCACAATAATCTTTGACAGACAGACCAGATTCGTTGCGCTCCTGAATAATAGCAGCCCAGTTTTTTACACGGATCTGTGCTGTGGCAAGTTTGGTGTTCATAATTGACCTCCTAGTGTGAAAAATGGGAAAAGTGTATTGTACAACTTTTCCAACATTATCTCAAACTTGGAGGTGTAGTTCTAGAGATGTGTGGTTTACCATTTACGGTCGAAATGTTCCAAGACAAACTCAACCCAGATAAATAAGCACGACAAAAGCCCTTAGCTATGAGTTTTATACCCACAGCTAAGGGCTTTTTAGATAAATATGGATTTATTTGTTGCACAACCACCTGTCAATCATTCTCTAACCCTAAAACCACCAGATCACAAGAATAATGGCTCTCATGCAACCGTTATCAAATTGTTATCAAAAGACTTTTAAAAGTGCTGCAAACCCGCATAAACGCTGGATTTACTAAACATTTTTGTTTATTCAAACTCCCTGCAACTATAACATAATCGTTAAATATATAATTGTCTTTTGCGGATTTTTATATTTATAATATCCAAATTTCACGCCTTATTCATAGTTTCCGTTCAAACAGGTATCATACGGGTATCACGAATATTTCTCCTTAATTGCTCTATCTACATGGTGCTAGCACCATGTAATATAACCCCAAAGACTCCTTTACTCATCATTCTCATCTGACGATTTATCTACCAACTTAAGCTCTTTTTTATCAAGCCTTTCAAACCTTTTTGTTGCATAGATTAGTTCTTGCATAACCTTTATAACTTTCTTTGTCTTTAAAATATTTATGATTACATTTTCCAATTCATTTTTTGTTTCATATTCAATTATATAATTAGCATTTTCTTTCTTAAATATTTCATCTGCAATCCCTTGTTCAAGAACAATTTTGACTGGATACATTCCAATGCCATATTCAAAAAACAAAATCCTATATTTGTAGTTTTCAATTTTAGGTGCCGTCAAAAAAAATTCAAATTTAAAATTCTGATATCCTATCGCTCCAAGATTATCCTGAATATCTTTGTGTATTACTGAAGTTCCCAATGCAGAGGCAATTGACGCAAAAGCTGATAGCTGATCATAAGATTCAATAGACCCTTCATATTCCCTTACTACACCTTTGACAAATCCATTCGTAGCTTCTTCTAACTGTTTTCCCAATTCTGATATAATTGTATCTGGAGACACCGCCTGATCATCATCGTAGTTTAGAAGTCCATCAAGGTTAAAATCATGACTCATATATTTTCCTCCTTTATCTCAAAAACAATCGGCAAATGATCGCTAATATCCTTTCGAGGATGTCTAAATTTATCAACTAAAGAATACTCCTGGATTTTCACAAGAATTTTTAAACTGTTATCAACGAACCATTTCCTCATGCTTGGACGGATCATTACTTGATCATAAATATTCCAAAAAGAATTGCTAGGCTCGCTCCCATTATGATAGTATGTCCCTGGTGGATATCTGAAGTCTCCAAAAAGGTTCCACATGGGATTATAAAACATTTTAAATGTTTTACTCATAACTGTTCGACTTCCTTTTTCTGCATCCGCTCCACTAGATATACCATGAAATTTTGTTGCATTTAAACATCCTACATCATAAGGATTTTCATTTACATCTCCTAATATAATAGTATTTTCTATTTTCAATTTCATCTCTAATTCATTAATGTCTTCGACAATCCTGTCTATTACAATATTCCTTCTCTCTTGGTGATCCGAATAAATTCTACTCGGCAAATGCATTCCGCACAAAATACACTTTTTATCAATAATTTGTATTGAATAGTATTTGTTTTGATTTGCGGGCATTACTTTTTGAATAGAGCCAAACATCATAATACGATCACAACCGGAAGTCAAATATTTCTCCATGTATATACCCTTTTGAGTTAGTTCATCAATCAACTTCTGTTCATTATCTTTATATTCTGCCAACACGATTATATCTAATTCATTTTCATATATAAGATCAACAATATAATGATTTATAACCGGATTTTGATGTACATTCCAAAAAGCAAACTTCACATGTATTACTCTCTTTCATTTTTTAATCTGAATTTTAAAAACTCCTATAAGCGGCCAAGGGCAGGCGTTACCTGCCCCTATGCTTCTCTTTCCTTTTCTGCTGTTTCAGTTCAAACTGCCGCTGTTTCTCTGCTTCCCGTTGTTCCCGGCTCACAGCTTTACGTTCAGTTTTCAACTGCTCCTGCTGTAATTTCAAAGCCTGTTGCGACTTCGTTCCTATCCCGGTATTCTGTACCTGTTTCCGCACTTCTCTCTGTACCCGTTTCGGATTGCGGCCAGCTTCTTTTACATCAGTTGCCACAGCCAGACTAAATTTCAGTCGATAGTAATTTCTCAAAACAAAATCGTATACCTCATAATCTTTCGGCTCCGCCCCAAACGTAACCTTGCATACAGATAATTTTCCCTCCGATATGCGCTCAAACACACCTATCCAGAATGGTTCCTCAAAAAATACTGTCAATCTGCCCGATACTTTGTCCATGACAATTCCTCCTTAAATGATTGTATGAACAAAGAATGGACGACCCTAAGGAGGGAGGGTTACTTACACCAGATGATGCGGCCGGGCTACCTACCGGCTCTGTAAGGGATTTTCTCTTACGTTGCGTTTTTATCTTTGCTCCTTGATTTTAGCATACCATTAGCAATTTTTCCACAATAAATAAGGGACACAGCCGCCGCCATGCCCCAAATCCCTACCCTTCCAACGCTCTCTCGATTTTCTGCTTCTGCCCTTTCAAATCATTCTGCTTCTCATACAAGCTCTCACGTTCTTTACAGAGTGACTTCATGTGCTCCAACTGCGTCCGCACTCCCTCCTGGCAATCCGGCTCTATCCGCTTATATTCCCCGGTTATACTTCGTATCTCGTTATTGTTTGATTTTATCTGCTCCGACACACATATCCAGTCAATTAGATTGCGTACTTCCATATCTGTATCATACAAATCTGTTTCTGAAAGGATTTTCGCACACAGCCGAACCATAACTTTTTTCTCCATATCTGTCATTCTATCAATCCCCCCTATCTGCTCACATCAAATACACGTTTCGGACGTTTATTTTCCTTTTCTGCCCATTCCAGGGTCTTAGACCGCTCAACTATCGACTGCACCTGTTCTCTGCCGAAATAGCGTTCCAAACGCCCCAAATCTGCCGTTTTCTCCTGCAATCGGTCAATAATGTCGCTCTGCTCCATGACCTTATCTGTCAAGCGACTGATCTGCTGCTCCTGCCGGGTAACTTTTTCTTTTAGCTTCTTTCCCTGTTCTGCAAGCTGGACGCATTTAATTGTCAGTGCTTTTATCGTTTCTTTCAATTTCTCCACAAGCGGAAAAGCTTTTTTATCCTTATAAGCCTTTGCAGACATCAACGCCGCCGGTTCAGGCAGCTGCCACTTCTCGTCCTCGTCATAAGCGTGTATGTTCCGTTCCATAACCGCCTTAGACTGAACCATTTTCTCAATATCTTGTTGCAATTTCTTCTGTTGCTTCTCCAATTTCACATTATCAGACAGCAGCTTTTTCTTGTCCTCTGCCAGCGTTGTCGCCTGCTCCTTCAGCAAATCACTTGTTTCCGAAAGTTCCGACACTTCCTGCCGGATTGCTTCGTCCTTCTGCCGTATCTGCTCTGTTTCCTGCACTGCTTTTCTATGCTGAATCTGAATATCTGATAATCGCTCTTTTCCGTCAGAAATAGATTGCTCCAATTCTGCGACTTCCTTTGCCCGCTCCTTTTTCTCAAAGTCCAAAACAGATAAATGCTTTTCATGTGTGCCTTTCTTCTCCCACTCAATCCCATGTTCCAGCATGACGGCGGCAAGCTGTTCTTTCTCATAAGCCACCCACTGATTTAATTCCGTTTCCCGCCTTGTACCGCCTTTAAATCCGAGAGCAGATAACGCCTGTTTCAAAGAAACTCTTGTATCAAGTCCCCGCTTGCTTCCTGTCGTATACAGTACAAAATCTATATGCAAGTGGGGCGTTGCTTCGTCCATATGAAGATAGGCACTAAATACTCTTAACGTAGGATTTCGCCGCTGGAAATCCCGCATATATTTATCCAGCACCTTTGCCGCAAGCTGTCCGTTCTCTGTCTTTGCCCCCATGTTGTCCTTATCCCCGATTTGCAAAATAATTTCATGGAATGGCCTTTCCTGCTTGCCGGAACGGATTTTCTCATAATAATCGTCAATCCGGCGGTCACTTCTGGTCTGCTTCTCATTGTACCAGGCGAGTGCTTCATCAAATAATTCGTGATATACGTCCTTAACATTTTCATTGCAGTATTCCACGTTCAGACAGCTTCGCTCCGGGTCAGTATTCTTTGCATGGAATTTTCTGCTACATTCTGGCTGTCGTATCATATTCGCCCTCCTTTTCAAGACCGCAACAACGCAAGGTCTATATCTTTTGC
The DNA here is from genome assembly GCF_934835585.1 of Clostridium sp. AF02-29. NCBI lineage: Bacteria > Bacillati > Bacillota > Clostridia > Eubacteriales > Clostridiaceae > Clostridium > Clostridium sp. AF02-29. The sequence goes on from NZ_CAKVZK010000031.1 coordinate 18,932, forward strand.
AACCTTGCAGACACCAAGCCCGCAAATTCTATATACTCTGCATTGTTGCGCTGTTGCCTTATTCCGGCTTGATTTTATCCAGTTCCCAATACCACGAATTGTTTATCCGCTTTGCTCTGATACTCAATTCCTTTTTCGCATTTTCAAGCGTCCGTCTGGATATACCCTGTTCCTCTGCAAGATTGAAAATCTCATTGCTCTGCATGGCATTGTTTGTTTCTGCCACTTCCCGGAGCAGACGCTTCGCCTGTTCCAGCTTATTCGCTTTCGGAGCGATACCGCCCAACACTTCATCAGCGGTAATCTCATAATCTCCGAGCCAGTGAAAACCGTCCTCCGACAACTCAAATGCTTTCGGGTGCCCAAACGCCGCCAGATTGTTTTTTATCTGGACTACCGCCCTTATATTCGCTTCGCCCTCCACTCTGCCGACCAGCAGGACACTCCTTGCCACCGCAAAGAAATCAATGGAACCCATGCCCCGATATGCTGCCTTATTTCCAGCCGCTTTGTTCATGTGCCCTACAAGTACAATGGCACATTGATATTTCTCCGCCAGAGTCGCCAGCTTCTTTGTCATATCCCTTGCTTCATTTGCCCGGTTCATATCCATACCGCCGCCGAGATACGCCTGTATCGGGTCTAAAATCAGCAGCTTCGCCTTTGTCCTTATGACTGCTTCTTCCAGACGTTCATCTATCATGGAAAGTGATTTTATGCTCTCGTCAATGACGGAAATATTTTCACAATTTGCTCCTGCCGCTTCCAAACGGGGCTTAACCGTATCTGCAAGCCCGTCCTCCGCACTCTGGTAAATTACATTCAGCGGCTCCGTCAGTTTCATTTTGCTGTCCAGACCCTCGCCTTTTGACAGCTTCGCCGCTATGTTCAGCACAAGCGTTGTCTTACCGTCCCCCGGATCGCCTTGTACAATCGTCAGCTTTCCATAAGGGATAAACGGAAACCACAGCCACGCCACCTCCTGCGACTGTATCTCCGACATTTTAATCATCTGTAATTCTGTTCTCGTTCCTGCCATAATGTCCTCCGTTTTTGAAAAATTCGTTGTCACCGGAAGAAACCTCTGCTATACTTGAATTGTGATTGTTGATAACAGAGGTTTTCCAGTTATCACAGCCCTAACAGTTGCCGCTGTCAGGGCTTTTTTCTTCGCCTTGCCACAGATACCTTGCACCGTCCAACATCCAAAGAATTGCTTTCAGCATATCTTCATAGGCTTCCCGCAAATCTCTGATTTCTTCGGAAGTAATCCCCGGCTTTTTGCCATCAATTTGCTCCGCCAGTTCCACCAGCCGATTCTCCATTTCCTGCAACCGTTCCACAATCTGATAAACTGTTTCTTTCTTGCCTACCACGCACACCCGGTTATAAATGCAGGAACGGACAAAATAATCTTTTTTCTTCATGCCGCTTGTGAAAATCTTTGCTTCGATTTCTTCCCTCTCTCTCGGAGAGATACGGAAACTGATTGTCGGATATTTGTGTGTGCCGCTCATTCCTCTGCGCCCTCCTTAAATTCTTCATCCAGCAATTTTGCCATTTGTGTCTGTTCCGTCGGGAACATATGAGCATAGCGATAAGTAATATCCACGCTTTCATGCCCCACCCTGTTTCCGATTGATACCGCCGAAAATCCCATGCTGATAAGCAGTGATACATGAGAATGTCGCAAATCGTGGATTCTAATGCGTTTCACTCCCGCTTTTTTCGCCCCTCTTGTCATTTCATGGTGCAGAAAGCTTTTTGTCAGATGAAAGATACGGTCAGTGGGAAGAATCCCGTATAATCTGCCGATATAATCTTTCAGTTCTTCACATAAGAAATCCGGCATACTTACATTTCGTTTGCTTTTCGGGTCTGTAATTACATCTTTACCCTCCAATCGCTGATAAGATTTTGTTATCCGAATGACTTTGTTATCAAAATCAATATCCTGCGACGTGAGAGCTAACAGTTCGCCCACTCGTAAACCGCACCAGTACAATATCTGAAACGCATGATAGGAATATGGTTTGTCCTTTACCGCTTCAATGAATTTCAGATATTCCTCTTTTGTCCAGAACAACATTTCCTCCGCTTTTCCCTTTCCCAACGGCCCCGCCTTTACAACAGGATTGCTTTTCAGTTCATAGAACCGTACCGCATGATTAAACAGTGCACTCAATTCTGATTGCAGAGTTTTCAAATAAGTCGGAGCATAGGGCTTTCCTTTTTCATCACGATAGGAAATCTGTTCATTCTGCCACTGGATAATATCTTTCGGACGAATATCACGCATTTTCTTATCCTTGAAATAGGGCAGTAGCTTTGTCCTCAAGATATGCTCTTTCGTCAGCCAGGTATTGTGTTTCAGTTTCGGCTTCATATCTCTTGTGTATGCCTGAACAAATTCCTCAAAAGTCATATCCAAGTCAGCCGCTTCTTTCATACGGAAATGCCGTTCCCACTCCGTTGCTTCCCGTTTGGTCTTAAATCCCCTCTTAACTTTCCGGCAATTCTTACCAGTCCAGTCATAATAGTGAAAGGACACATACCATGTTCCCCGCTGTTCGTCTTTGTACGCCGCCATAATCTCACTCCTTTCCTAATTCGCCTGTGCCATGCCATAAAATTTTTCTTCATAGTATTTTCTGCTCACTCGTCCGGCGATTGTGGTAAAACCTTTTGCTTCCAGTTCTTCGTTCATCTGCCGCACCAGCTTATAAGCAAATGGTTTGGAAATGCCTAAGTCCTGCGCCACTTCTCCGGCTGTTACAAATAAATCATTTTTCAAATACACGTCCTCCTTTTGGATTTTTAACTTTTTTGTTAAGTTCTGTATTTTCAGTATGCTTAATATTTCTGCTATTGTCAATAGCTTTTTTGTTAAGTTTATCTTTTTTATTAAATTTAGCATTTCTGATAAGTTTTTGTTGCCGTATTATTTTAGGTATGCTACAATGTAGGAAACGGGATAACTATTTTCACAGGAGGGCTTTATGGAATACACGATACGAGAAATGACGGTAATGGAATATCCTCTATTGAATGAATTTCTATACGAAGCTATTTTTATTCCAGACGGTATAAAGCCGCCACCGAAAAATATTATCGCTTCTCCCGAATTACAAATTTATGTTGACCGCTTCGGGGCATCAAAAGCTGATTTCGCATTAGTCGCAGAAGTTGAACAAAAAATCGTTGGTGCTGTCTGGGTACGCATTATACACGATTACGGACATATTGATGATGAAACGCCCTCTCTTGCCATCTCTCTATACAAAGAATACCGGGGACAGGGGATAGGAACCGATATGATGAAAGAAATGCTATCTTTGTTGAAAACACATGGTTATAAACGTGTTTCACTTTCTGTTCAAAAGGCTAATTATGCGGCTGAAATGTATCGAAAAATCGGTTTTGATATTGTACGGGAAAACGAAGAAGAATGGATTATGGTGTGTAATTTGTAAAGTTTAAGGAAAGGACACAAAATTATGATACTGGGAGAGCGAATTAAGAGAATCCGCACATTTCGGGGATTAACACAACGAGAACTAGGATTGAAGCTGGGATATGAGGAGCGCAACGCTGATGTTCGTGTGGCACAATATGAATCCGGCTATCGTGTTCCCAAAAAAGATACTCTCATGGAAATTGCCAGGATTTTGAATGTCAACTATATCAATTTTATTATAGAAGCCCCCGGCTGCGCTGAGGACATTATGCAGACTTTTTTCTGGCTTGACGAGGACAACCGCAATACCTTTCATCTGTTTCAGCTTGTCCGCAATCCCGGCAAGTGCAACGTTTCTGATGATAAGTCTGTTCGCTATAATGATAGTGACGAATGGCCTGCTCATGCTCCTGTCGGTATGTGGATTGATTATGGTCTGGTAAATGAATTTCTGCGTGAATGGGGTTTGCGGAAAGAACAGCTAAAAAGCGGAGAGATTTCAGAGGACGAATATTTTGAATGGAAAATCAACTGGCCAGTTTCCAGCAGTAGCGTTGATGAAAAAGGAAATGACAAGAAAAATAATAGTTATCAATGGAGAAAATCATGATTTCTCATTCAAAATCTTGCTTAAAGAGTTCAACCATGTTATTATTATACAGAACATATGTTTGTTTTTAAGGGAATGGAGGATAAAAATGCTTATAGAAAACTTAACGAATTATTGTGATATGAACTATCGACAAAAATGTCTAAATGAAAATTGTGGCTATTGTAATACATCATGTTCTCATCCTACTGTTTGCCCCCAAGACTGTGAACAATGTCTAGAACAAATTCATTTTCCTTCTAGACACCCCAATGGAAGACTTGATTATACATGTAATAATGTCTTGAATTTTTATGTATGTAAATATTTCCATAAATATGCTTCTGAAATTGAATATGCTTTACATTCTATCAATAGTCTTCCATATAAAGATACATTCAATATATTATCTCTGGGATGTGGAGCATCTCCAGATTTAGCTGCTTTTGAAAACTATTTGTCAAAAAATAATTTTTGCATTCCCGTGAACTACTTAGGTATAGATATAAACCCGCTTTGGAATGACAAGCATAATTTTATTAAAGATTATTTTAAATCAACCTCATATAATCCGGAGTATATTTGCACTGATGTTTTTGAAATTTTTAAAGATCATTACACCGTTGATAAAAATCTTCTTATTTTACAATACCTCATCTCACATTTTTATAACACTGGTAAGTTGACTGCTGTAAATGAATTTTATAAAAACCTAATACAAAATGTTATTAAAAGAATGCAACCTAAATCAATAATAATTATCAATGATGTAAATAGTAATCGTCGTGGAAGAGATTTATTTTTACGATTTTCAGATACTCTATCAAAATACGGGATTCGGCACACATATTCCTGTCGATATTTTGAGTATAACATTCAAAACGAGTATCAACGTTATGGTATCAAATATCCAAGTAAAGATATATTAACTTGGCCTACACCAAATTTGGCACGTTATAATCCGTGGACGGTATGTTCAAGTGCCCAATTAATAATAGAATTGGAGTGATTTTATGATAATAAGTGCAAGTCGAAGAACTGATATCCCTGCTTTCTTTTCCGAGTGGATTATAAACCGCTTAAAAGAACAATATGCCTATGTACGAAATCCTATGAATATTCACCAAGTAAGTAAAATCAACTTATCTCCAGATGTTGTTGATTGTATTGTTTTTTGGAGCAAAAATCCTAAGCCAATAATTAATAAACTTAACGCTTTGAAAGATTATATGTACTATTTTCAATTTACACTTAACGCCTATGATAAAGATTTCGAAGAAAATCTTCCTACTTTGTCTACAAGAATTGATACTTTCCAGACATTATCCAATTATATTGGAAAAGAACGTGTCATATGGCGTTATGATCCCATTATCATTAACGAAAAATACTCTATTGATTGGCACATTGAAAGATTCAAATACCTTACAGAACAACTCTGTCTTTATACAGAAAAAGTAACCATAAGTTTTATTGATTTATATACAAAAATCTCCCATAATATCAAAGGGAAAAATATTTATGAATTATCTTATGAGCAAAAAAACACCCTTGCGAGATACTTTGCAGAAATTGCTTATTCACATAACATAGAAATAGATACCTGTGCAGAAGACATTGACTTATCTTCTTATGGCATAACTCATGCTAGATGCATCGATGACAGACTTATTTCAAAGTTACTACATTGTTCCATAGACATAGAAAAAGATAAAAACCAACGATTGGAATGTGGTTGTATTGCAAGCATTGATTTAGGTCTATATAATACTTGTCAAAATGGCTGTATATATTGTTATGCTAATCATAGTTATGCTATTCGTAAGCAAAATTTTGAAACTTATGATCCATTTTCTCCTTTACTCTGTAGTAATATAACAGAATTTGACAAAATAACAGAGCGTAAAGTCAAAAGTCAAAAAAATATGCAACTAAGTCTATTTGACATATAGGTATCAAACAGGTATCACACCACACACTAAGAGCCGGAAAGTCCGCTGTTTATGCGGCTTCCCGGCTCCCTGTTTACTATTCAAACTCAATCGTAGCCGGCGGTTTCCCCGTACAATCATACAGTACGCGGTTTACACCTTTTACCTCATTGACAATTCGGCTTGTGACTTTTCCAAGTACTTCCCACGGAAGTTCTGCGGATTCTGCGGTCATGAAGTCGGATGTGAGGACGGCACGAAGTGCGATGGCATAGTCATAGGTTCTGACATCGCCCATGCAGCCTACGGAACGCATATTGGTCAGGGCTGCAAAGTACTGACCGAGTGTGCGGTCGATACCTGCTTTTGCGATCTCCTCGCGGTAGATAGCGTCTGCATCCTGTACGATGCGTACCTTCTCTGCGGTTACCTCACCGATGATACGAACGCCAAGTCCCGGACCCGGGAACGGCTGACGGTATACCAGATTTTCCGGAATACCAAGCTCCAGACCGGCGCGGCGGACCTCATCTTTAAACAGCATACGCAGCGGCTCGATGATCTCCTTGAAATCTACGTGTTCCGGAAGTCCGCCTACGTTGTGGTGGGACTTGATAACAGCGGATTTTCCAAGACCGGACTCAATTACATCCGGGTAAATCGTACCCTGTACGAAGTAATCTACTTTGCCAATCTTCTTTGCTTCTTCCTCAAATACGCGGATGAACTCTTCGCCGATGATCTTACGCTTGCGCTCCGGATCGGTTACACCTGCCAGCTTGTCGTAGAAACGCTGCTGTGCATTGACACGGATGAAGTTCAGCTTGTACGGACCGTTCGGACCAAATACTGCCTCTACCTCGTCACCCTCGTTTTTACGAAGCAGACCGTGATCGACGAATACGCAGGTCAGCTGGTCGCCGATCGCTTTCGCCATCAGGACGCCTGCTACGGAAGAGTCTACACCGCCGGACAGAGCCAGAAGGGCACGACCATTTCCTACTTTTTTACGGATTTCTTCGATGGATTTCTCTACGAACGCATCCATCTTCCAGTCACCTGCACAATGGCAGACACTGTATACGAAGTTATGCAGCATCTTGGAGCCTTCCTGTGTATGAAGTACCTCCGGATGTGCCTGAATGCCGTACCAGCCTTTTTCTTCATTTTCCATACCTGCAATCGGGCAGACCGGAGTATGGGCTGTCACACGGAAACCTTCCGGCATCTTGGAAATATAGTCGGTATGGCTCATCCAGCATATGGTCTTCGGGGATACACCCTCATACAGCTTAGATGTTGTGTCTACCTCTACCTCAGTCTTTCCGTATTCACTGACCGGTGCTGTGGCAACCTCGCCGCCTAACAGGTAGGACATCAGCTGTGCGCCATAGCAGATACCCAGTACCGGGATTCCCAGATCAAAGATTTCCTTTGAACATCTCGGAGATTCCTCCTTGTATACACTGTTCGGTCCGCCGGTGAAAATGATACCCTTCGGGTTCATCTCTTTGATTTTTTCCAGCGGCAGGGTGTAAGGATGAACCTCACAATATACGTTACACTCTCTTACTCTTCTGGCAATCAACTGATTGTACTGTCCGCCAAAGTCCAGTACAATGATCATCTCTTTCTCCACGAGTATTCCTCCTATAATTTTATGCTGCGATCCGTACTTCATCAACTTGTAGCTTCGAATCAACTTCCAGGATTTATGGTCACACGCTTGCACAACATGTGAACTGTAACAGTCATACTGCTGCCGCAGGTAATCATTCCGTTCCAGCCCCATCGCCGCCAATCGAAAAATAACCGGTCGCAATCTGTTCAGCAGCTATACCACGTTCTCTTCCTGTCAATTCCTGTAACTTTTATTATAAAATACCCGACAATTAAAGACAAGCCATTTTTACGGTATTTTCAGGCACTTTTTCCAGAAAAATGCTTTTCGATTCAATTCAAGTCGAACATCCGTGAGACTTGGCGCGTGATTCTGGTCAGCGAAGCATCGGCAAAATCCGCTACCAGTATGATATCGTACGGAATTTTCAGTTCAGAAAATTCCTATCCGCAAGTAAAATGCATATTCTATGCAGAATCACTGCGCATCCTCGCGGAGCGTTTATCTCAATCGGAGACCTAACTCCCACTGAGACAAATTTGTTATTACTCGCCACCTAAAGAGGTGGGGCTTCTCAACTGAGAGCAAAGGATGAGAATTATTATACTATTTGCATTGTGCAGATATGCACCCCCTGCGCTTTCATCTCGGTAATTGAATTGCCGAGGATTCCCGCTTACTGTCCTAAACATTTAAATATTTCTTCACATACTTCCCCGTATACGATCCCGGCGTCGCTGCCACCTCTTCCGGTGTTCCTTTCGCAATCACGGTTCCGCCGCCCTCGCCGCCTTCCGGTCCGATGTCGATCAGGTAGTCAGCAGTTTTGATGACATCCAGGTTATGCTCAATGACAACCACGGTATTTCCACCATCCGACAAACGTCTTAATATCTCAATCAGACGGTGTACATCGGCAAAATGAAGTCCCGTAGTCGGTTCGTCCAGAATATAGATCGTCTTGCCGGTTCCACGCTTGCTCAGCTCCGTCGCCAGCTTGATTCGCTGTGCCTCACCGCCGGACAGCTCGGTGGACGGCTGTCCCAGTCGGATATAGGAAAGTCCTACATCGTAGAGTGTCGCAATCTTCCGGTGTATGGACGGCACATTTTCGAAGAATTTCATCGCCTCCTCGACCGTCATATTGAGGACATCATAGATGCTTTTCCCTTTATATTTGACCTCCAGCGTTTCCCGGTTATAGCGCTTGCCGCCGCAGACCTCACACGGCACATAGATATCCGGCAGGAAATGCATCTCGATCTTGATGATACCGTCGCCGGAGCACGCCTCACAGCGCCCGCCTTTTTTATTGAAGCTGAAACGTCCTTTATTGTAGCCTTTTGCCTTGGCATCCGTAGATGCCGCAAACAGATCCCGGATCAGATCAAATGCCCCCGTATAGGTTGCCGGATTGGAACGCGGCGTCCGCCCGATCGGAGACTGGTCGATCGCGATAATCTTATCGAGCTGCTCGACGCCCTCGATGGATTTATGTTTTCCCGGAATCGTGTGTGCTCGGTTCAGCTTCTTTGCCAGCGCTTTATAAAGAATCTCATTGACAAGTGAGCTCTTTCCCGAACCGGAAACGCCGGTGACGCAGGTCATCACGCCCAGCGGGAATTTGACGTCGATATTTTTAAGATTATTTTCTGCTGCGCCTTTCACCGTCAGCCAGCCGGCCGGTTTTCTCCGCTCGGACGGCACCGGAATCTGAATGCGCCCGCTCAAATATGCGCCGGTGATCGATTTTTCATTTTTCATGATCTCTTCCGCTGTGCCGATCGCCACGACCTCGCCGCCGTGTTCGCCCGCGCCCGGACCGATGTCCACGATACAGTCTGCCGCGCGCATCGTATCCTCGTCATGCTCAACCACCAGAACTGAATTTCCCAGATCCCGCAGGTGTTTCAGGGTATCCAGAAGCTTGTCGTTGTCCCGCTGGTGAAGTCCGATACTCGGCTCGTCCAGAATATATGCCACACCGACCAGACCGGAGCCGATCTGGGTTGCCAGGCGGATTCGCTGCGCCTCGCCGCCGGACAACGTGCCAGTCGCACGCGACAGGGAAAGGTATTCCAGACCGACATTGATAAGGAAGCTGATCCTCGCCCGAATCTCTTTCAAAATCGGCGCACCAATCGCCTGCTGCATCGGCGTCAGCTCCAGCGCATCGATAAATTCGCGGAATTTGACGATCGACATATCGGTCGCCTCGAAAATATTTTTCCCACCAACCGTGACTGCCAGAGATTCCTTCTTTAATCGCTGCCCCTTGCAGGCTGGACACGGCGTGATCCGCATAAATGTCTCATATTCCGCCTTCATTGAATCAGAGAACGTCTCACGGTATTTGCGGTTCATGCTCTGAATCAGCCCCTCAAAGGCAATATCATAAATTCCCTCGCCACGCTGTCCACGGTAATACACCTTCACAACCTTGCCGCCGGTTCCGTAAATTAAAATATCATGGATCTCCTTCGGATAATCTTCAAACGGGGTATCCAGACTGAAATCGTATTCTTTTGCCAATGCATTTAAGATCGCGCCGGAAAAGCTCGTTTTGTCCGTGCAGGACTGCCATCCCATCGCCGTGATCGCACCTTGATTGATGCTCAGGCTCTTGTCTGGAATCATCAGATCCTCGTCAAACTCCATCTTATATCCCAGACCGAAGCAGTCCGGGCACGCACCAAATGGGTTGTTGAAAGAGAAGCTGCGCGGCTCGACCTCATCCACGCTGATACCGCAGTCCGGGCAGGAGAAATTCTGGCTGAACGTCAGGGTATCGTGCTTTTCTTCGCCGTTTTCATCCCGCACCGCCGTATCGGTCAGCATCAGACCATTGGAGAGACCCATGACCGTTTCAATCGAATCCGAAAGGCGTTTCTCAATCCCCGGCTTGACCACCAGGCGATCGACCACAATCTCAATATTGTGCTTGATATTTTTATCCAGCGTGATCTCCTCGGAAAGCTCGTATAAGCTGCCGTCCACCCGCACACGGACATAGCCGCTCTTCTTTGCCTGCTCCAGCACTTTCTCGTGGCGTCCTTTCCGCCCGCGCACGACCGGGGCAAGAAGCTGGATCTTCGTGCGCTCTGGCAGCGCCATGATCTGGTCAACCATCTGATCGACCGTCTGACGGCGGATCTCACGACCGCACTTCGGGCAATGCGGAATACCGATCCGTGCGTACAAAAGACGCATATAATCATAGATCTCCGTCACTGTGCCGACCGTCGAACGCGGATTCCGGTTCGTCGATTTCTGGTCGATAGAGATCGCCGGGGACAAGCCCTCGATGCTCTCGACATCCGGCTTTTCCATCTGACCTAAGAACTGACGCGCATAGGACGACAGGGACTCCATATACCGCCGCTGCCCTTCGGCATAGATCGTGTCAAATGCCAGAGATGATTTACCCGAACCAGAAAGTCCGGTCAGGACGACCAGCTCATTTCTCGGAATATCAATGGAAATGTTTTTCAGATTGTGCTCATTGGCACCTCGTATCTTTATATATTGCTTCGCCATATCTGTACCTCAATTATCATTGACTCTGCTCTGTTTTATCATGTCGCTACTGACTTATTTTATAGTCATTATAGTCACAGTCTTCCCTGTAATTATGCTTAGTATAACACATTCCAAAAGTCTTTGCAAACATTTGTTCTGTTTGATAAAATTGAATCCGCTAAACATAGATATTCCTTGGGAATAGAAGTCAAACTTTTCATCAATTCTAATACAAAAAGGGCACCTCCATCCGACTCCAAACCTAACATGGAGACCAGACAAAAATACCCTTTCGCCCTATTTCATTTTTTCACGCATTCATTTTATTTCACGATTTTTCGTTCCCCGAAGATACACCAGCCAGTACCCGCCTCCAATCACCAACATCCCGCCGATCATATTTCCGATCGTAGCCGGAATCAGATTATTGAGAATAAAGGTTCCGATCGTCAGCCCTTCCGCTGCCAGACCGTACTCGCCCATGATCATCAGCCCCGCCGGGATGTAAAACATATTGGCGATGCAATGCTCGAAGCCGCAGAGAATGAAAATCGCCACCGGCGGATAAAGCGCCAGAATTTTGCCAGATACCTGCTCGGAGCTCATCGCCGCCCAGACTGCAATACAAACCAGCACATTACAGAGAACCGCACGGCACAGCACCTCCGGCAGAGTCAGGGTCACCTTGGAAACGGCTGTATTCAGAAGAACCTGCGCCAGATCGCCGCCGTACAGGCTTGGAATATGCCCGTAGACAAATAAAACCGCCACAAAGATCGCGCCAATCAGATTTCCCAGATAGACAAACAGAAGATTTTTAAACAGCCCGCCCACGGAAATCCGTTTCTGCAGCGCCGAGATCGTCATCAGGCAGTTCCCAGTGAAAAGTTCCGCCCCGGTGCAGACCACCAGCGCCAATCCTGCCGGGAATACGAGTGCCGAAGCAATCCGCGATGCTGAGGCATTTGTCATTGCTGCCGAGGCAACCGAAGCCCCCGCGCCTGCCAGCGCGATGAACATTCCGGCGAAAAAGCCGAGTATCAGCATATGAGACACCGGAAGTTCCGCCTTTTTTCTGCCCGTCTCCACATAATTTTCTGCAATCTGTTTCGATGCAATCATAGATTTTCCTCCCATCAGCCTTTCTATGTCAGAAATTCATTTTTCAAATTCTTCCTTTTATCTTCTGAATTTCCGAACCTGCCACATCGTTTTATAACCTTTCCTTCCATTTCAAACAGAAAAAGACGGTTTTCGTCCGATCTTTCTGTTCTATCCCTTTAAAATCTTTGACAAACAACCGTCTTTTCTATTATTTCTATATCATTTCTGATGTCGTCCTATCATCTCAAGCCGCCATCTGACATCACCTATCAAGGGCTTCCCTTATTATTTCATGTGACTACTTTTTGCAGCCCTCCCACAAATCCTATAAGTTCCCCTTCATTTTCCTACCGTTCCTCCCGGAAATAATTCTCGCCCAGATGCGCCGGGATATGTGCCCCTTTATTCTTACGCATCGACGCGATCACCAGCACCAATGCGGTGATAATGAACGGAAGGGCATCGAAAAATGCCGTCGGAATCGCATACGTGTTTTTCGGCACATAGTATTTCAGCACGCGCAGCGCCCCGAAAATAAAGGAACCGTAAATAACATTGATCGGCTTCCACGCCGCGAAGATAACGAGGGCAACGGAAATCCAGCCAAGACCGCCGACGCTGTCGCGCAGCCACACGCCGCCGTTGATGATCATCGAGCAATATGCGCCGCCGATACCGCAGATCGCACCGGATAGCAGTATATTAATGTATCTCCACTTTGTAACTTCGATACCTGCCGCATCTGCTGCGCCCGGATTTTCTCCGATCGCCTGCACATTTAAACCAACCTGTGTTTTATATAAGTAGAAACTCGCCACAATCGCGATGATGATTCCAAGATAAACGAACGGGTTATAGGAAAATAATAATTCTCCGACCACCGGCAGATCACTGAGTCCCGGGATGTGGATGTTACGCATCTGTGCCGTCACCGCATCCGGAAGTTTCAGGGTGCCGTTCTCTGATTTTTCCAGCATAAAGACGCCGATAAAATTGGCTAATCCGACACCGAAAATCGTCAGGGTCAATCCCGTTACGTTCTGATTTGCCATAAATGTGACAGTCAAAACACCGTAAATCAATGCCGACAGCATTCCAGCCACCGCCGCAGCTAACAGCGCCGCAACAAAGTTATCCGTCTGATAGCCGACCATGAATCCGGCGCACGCGCCAATCGACATCATGCCCTCGACGCCCAGATTCAGATGTCCGACCTTCTCACTCAAAATTTCGCCAACCGTGCCAAACAGGAAAGGCGTACCCGCCAATACAGCCGCCACCAGGAATTTAATTACGATCTCGCTGCTCATGCGCGTGTACCTCCTTTTCCGCGAAATACAAATTGATACCGTATAAACAGTTCACATCCCAGAATGAAGAACAGGATGATTCCCTGCAGCACATCCGCGCAGTCCGAGGACAATCCGAATGAAGACTGAACTACGCTGCTTCCTTTTTCCAGCACACTGAACAAAAAGGTAACCAGCAGAATCACCGGCGGATTCAACTGTGCCAGCCATGCCACGATGATCGCCGTAAATCCGACACCTCCGGCAACTGCCGTCGTCAGCGTGACATCCGAACCGGTCGCCTGCACCATGCCGCCGATGCCGCAGACAGCGCCGGACAGAAACATCGTCCGCAGAACCACTTTTTTTACATTCATGCCGGCATAGCGGGCTGTCTCCTGGCTCTCTCCCACGACGCTGATCTCATATCCCTGCTTGGAACGATTTAAGTAAACCGCTATCACTACCACAAGAATCAGCGCAATCACCCAGCCGAACTGGATGCCGAACACCTTATCGAGCGCCGCATTCTTATTGAAACGGGCAATCTTCGCATATCCCTGGGAACCTGGGTCACGCCATGCGCCCTCTCTCAAAAATACGATGACATTCAACGCGATATAGTTTAACATCAGCGTAAACAGCGTCTCGTTCGTATCATACCGGGTCTTAAACCACGCCGGAATGAGTCCCCACAGACCTCCGCCGATCGCGCCTGCCAGAAACATCACGATCACCAGCAGCCAGTGATTCCAGTTCGCATGGAACAGTGCAAAATACGAGGCAAAAATACCGCCCATAATGATCTGTCCCTCGGCTCCGATGTTCCAGAATTTCATTTTAAATGCCAGCGTCACGCCCAGCGACGCAATCAAAAGTGGAATCATGATTTTGACCGTCGCCTGTATCGCCATCTCGCTTCGCAGCGCTCCGGTTACAATCGTCTGATAAATGACAAATGGATTCTGCCCAATCAGCAGGATAAAGAATCCGCCTGCCACCAGAGCCAGCACGATCGCCTCCAGACGGAGGATCAATGTTTCTCTTTTTCCAAGTTCCGCCTTTTTTACAACGCGGATCCACGGTTCTTTCATGCCTGTTCCTCCTTCTTTTCGGATGCCATACTCTTATCCAGCCCCAGCTCGCCCGCCTCGGTACCGGTCATCATCAGTCCCAGCTGTTCTTTCGTGAGCTTCTTCGCATCCACGATACCCGTGATCTTTCCATGGCAGAGTACCATGATCCGGTCTGAAAGCTCCAGAAGCACATCCAAATCCTCACCGATATAGACAACCGCCACGCCCTTTTTCTTCTGCTGGTTCAGGAGGTCGTAAATCAGATAGGAAGAATTAATATCAAGCCCTCGCACCGGGTAAGCCGTGATCAGCACCTGCGGGCTCGACTCAATCTCACGTCCCAAAAGTACCTTCTGGACATTGCCCCCCGACATCATACGCACCGGCGTATCAACGCCCGGCGTCACGATTCCCAGTTCTCCGATCAGGCGTTCTGCCATCTCCCTCGCCGGTTTCCGGTCTACAAACAATCCTTTCCCTTCCGAATAGGACTTGAGCAGCATATTATCAACCATACCCATTGAAGCAACCAGTCCCATGCCGAGACGATCCTCCGGCACAAAACTCATGCTGATTCCGAGGCGGATGATCTCCGCCGGAGTCTTACCGATGATATTTTCCTTACGGTACAAAATAGCGCCCTTTTTCGCATCCATCAACCCGGTCAGCGTCTCGCAGAGTTCTTTCTGGCCGCTTCCGGCAACACCGGCAACGCCCAGAATCTCGCCTGTTTTAATCTCAAAAGAAATATCATCCAGCGCCACGCCGCCGTCACTCTTATCGACGGTCAGATCGACAATCTTCAAAATAGTCTCTCTCTTCTCCATCTCCGGGCGATCGATATTCAGGCTGATTGGTCGTCCAACCATAAGCTCCGTAAGTTTCTTCTCATCACATCCGGCGGTTTCTACCGTCTCGATGCTTTTTCCTTTTCGCAGAATCGTGACACGGTCACTGATAGAAAGGACCTCATTTAATTTATGGGTAATAATAATAATCGCACAGCCCTGTTCCCGCATCCGGCGCAGGATTTTAAACAGCCGCTCCGTCTCCTGCGGCGTCAGGACTGCCGTCGGCTCGTCCAGAATCAGGATCTGGGCGCCTCTATATAATACCTTCAGGATCTCGACCGTCTGCTTCTCGCTGACCGACATGTCGTAGACCTTTTTCTCCGGTTCAATTTCAAGTCCAAATGACTGTCCAAGCGCTTCAATTTTTTCCCGCAACGCCTTTCTTCCCAGCCGTTTTCCCTTGGTTCCCAGCACGATATTTTCCATCGCACTGAACACTTCCACCAGTTTGAAATGCTGATGAATCATACCTATTCCTAAATTTCTCGAATCTACCGGCGAATTTATGGAGACTTCTTTTCCTCCAACCAGAATCGAACCGGCATCTGGGTGGTAGATACCGGAAAGCATGTTCATGAGCGTTGTCTTACCGGAACCATTTTCTCCCAAAAGTGCCATAATCTCGCCGTACCGGACGGTCAGATCAATCTTATCGTTCGCCACGACGCTTCCGAATACTTTCGTGATCTGCCTACACTCAATGGCATACTGTTCTGTCATATCGTCACCTCAAATGAATATTTAACCAATTTTTTAATCAATTTCCTAAAAAAGAAAAAAGAGGTGCCGCAAATGAAAGTGGATCCATTTGAAGCTGCCTCCTTTTATCTGTTATATACTCTTGGAATCTGCAACACCCGGAAGCGTTTCCGAACCTGTTTCAGCATCGCTTCCAGGTATATAATTCCGTGATTATTTCTCTACGATGTTCTTGAAGTACCAGTGAATATTGCCTGTGATATCTGCATCAGACATATGCTCGCCCTCGGTGCCAACGGTGGTTCCGTCGTTGCACTCGATCACGCCGTCAAATACATCCCAGTCGCCAGACTCGATCTGCGCACGTGCCTCATCGATCTTCTCCTGCGTACCATCTACGCACAGGTCAGATAACGGGGAAATGTCTACCAGACCTTCCTCCAGACCGCCGAAGTAGTTCTCGCCTGTCCATGTACCATCAATCAGATCCTGTACAGCTTTGGTATAGTAAGCGCCCCAGTTCCAAACGGTGGAGGTCAGAACTGCCTTCGGAGCATCCTTGCTCATATCAGAGTTGTAACCAACACCAAATACGCCAGCTTCCTCAGCTGCCAGCTGCGGGTTCGGTGTATCGCAGTGCTGTCCAATGACATCACAGCCCTCGTTGATCAGGGCTACGGCTGCCTGTTTCTCACCTTCCGGATCGTACCAGCTGTTGGTGGTCTTGATGTAAACGGTTGCATCCGGGTTTACAGAATATACACCCATTGCAAATGCGTCACATCCGCCGGTAACCTCGGCATTGTCCTTGCCCCAGGCGCCGACATAACCGATCTTATTGCTCTCTGTCTTTAAACCAGCCGCGATACCAGTGAGGTAACGGGACTGATAAATCCGTCCAAAATAATTGTTAAAGTTCACACCGTTGGATTTGTAGCCGGTTGCATGGGAGAAGATAACGTCCGGATATTCTTCTGCCAGTGCCTCGCATGCATCCATGTAGCCCCAGCTTGTCGCGAAGATAATCTGGCATCCTTCCTCGACACACTCGCGCATTGCTGTCTCGATGGCAGTCTGATCATCGTCCGCTACGTTGTTCTTGCGGATAATCTGATCATCCTCCAGACCAACGGCTTTCTGCATTGCTACGATACCCTGATCATGCGTATAGCTGTAACCGGAACCATCCGCCGGATTTCCAATATGAATCACTCCGACCTTCAGATCCTCTTTAGCAACTGCCGGCATCACGCCCTCTGCTGCCTCGCCTGCTTCTGTGTCTGCCGCGTCAGCTCCCTTTTCCTCCGCTGCCTTCGTATCTGCTGTATCAGAAGACGAAGAAGAACAGCCTGCACACAGGGACAGCGCCATGGCAGCGCTCAGTAACACGCTTACTACTTTTCTCATAACATTTCCTCCTAAGAATGCCTGCGAATGCGGTTCTTTCCCTTTCTCATCGTTTGTCAGAATTCCCTCGCAGAACCTGAAATCCGAAAATAAAACCGCATTCCCGAAAATTTGGATCGATACAGAAAATATTATTGCATATTTACAGACGGTTTTCAAGGAATTTACATGATTTTTACTGTGATATTTATTAATATGGTTCTATTAGAATTTCTTATGTAATAGTCACTATATTTTATTTCTACTAATATATAAAGTTTCAACCCCATTTTCATGTTCTGGTGTTTGCGGTTGCATTCTGTCAGATCGAGTTCAAAAACATATCTTTTATTTCTTCCTTAAATTAGAAGAAATAAAAAA
>NZ_CAKVZK010000032.1:0-9292 GCF_934835585.1 Clostridium sp. AF02-29
CCGCTCCCACTATTACCGCTACTGCATCCCCTGCTATGCGCTTCAGCTTTCTTTTCAGAATTCGCTTCTGTCTCCTACTGAGTTTCAAATCGTCATGCACCTCCTGCTTACTTCTCGACTGCTTCCAGTCTCTTTTCCTTCCTGTTGTAGAGGATCATCTCTTTCTCATCCTCTGAATGGAGCATATAGTCATCTGGGTTCATTCCCTTCTTGACCAGTATCTCTTTCTGATTCCTTGTCAGTTTCTTTGGCTGTTTCATATGCTCTCTCCTTTTATACTTACTTGACTTTTACCAGTACCTCATTATGCTCTCTAGGCTTCTTGGGCCTGGCATGGAACAGGTTCTCCAAGGCTTTGAAGAGTAACTGTTCCGTTCATGCTCCCTGAGTATTCTTTGGGGTAGCTGTACTAGTCGCCTGCAGTGCGGTCTTTTTCATTCCCCGCTACCGAGTGTTAAATCGCACCCACGCATCCATGCTCTCGGTATTCTCTCTCTGCGTGTTTCTCATCTGCCTCCGAACCGTTGTTGTTTTACTTGGGTCTGCGTTCCCTACCCCAATTACGACAGCTATTCATGCAGGCTCATGTCCTGCTGCCGGAGCGATTTACTGCGGCGGCTCGCTCCTACCTATCGGTTTTTATCCTGGTCGATGCTTGCCAGTGTGTTTCTTCGGTATTCAGTTTTTAGGTGTGATGCATACGCATCGTTCTGTTTTTTTGGTATCTGTTGCCTGCACCGGGCAGGTGTAGTTGATTTTGCCATTGTCAGTGCTGCTTCGAAGCATTCCGCTTTCGTACAGGTGCTTCCTTGCGTATCTGGCACTCACTCCTTTTGTGCTACAGAAGTGATTAAACTCCGGAACTCTGATGCGGTATTCTCCGTCCTCTAGTTCCTTACCCTTGGTCAGTTCTGTTACAAAGGTATCTGTGTCAATCAGTGCGGCCTGCTTGTCCAGTGCTCTCCATTCTGCCAGTTCATCAAGTCCGTTGATGTCAACCTGTGCCTTGCTGAACACATCCAGTATCATGGGGATTCTTTCATCCGGGGCCGCTGCCAGTATCTTTGCTATCTGTATGGCAGTCTTGATATCCAGTTCTTCCATTCCACTTGCTCCTCTCTGTTAGATGGAATGCTGTGCGACCTCTGCCTTGTACGGTTCTCCACCTCTGGCGAGTTCACGGTACATGGTAGCCGAGTGGACACCGATTGCCATCGCCATCTCATCTACTGTTTTGCCCTGTGCGTTCAGTGCTTCGATTTTCTTTCTGTCCTCGAATCCGATGCGCTTGTACGCTTTTCTCGGTCGCTTATTGGTTGCCATTGCTCTCCACCTCCTCTGTTTTTAGGCAAAAAAATAAATGCGCCAGAGTGATTATTCACTCTAACGCATTTATCAATTTCTTATAAAAATTAAAAATGCGAAGTGAGTTATATCACTCATTTCGCATTTATCTTATTACTTCACGTTCTCAAGCAACTTGCACGTAACAGATTCGACGTTCTTTCAATACATGACATTTTCGACAATCTTTCAATCACCGTCAAACCTACACCTGAATCCGCTCTGCCACTTCATCGCCCAGTGCCAGCCGAACCTTTCCATTTCCGATGATCAGACCATCCAGCACACGTCCAAGGACCCGGATACGGCTTCCTTCTTTGATTCCATAGCGCTCCAAAAAGTTCATCACATCCGCATTTCCAAACATCCACTTGATTTCACAGGACTCTCCCGCCTGCACCTTTGCCAACGACTGCATACAACGACCTCCTGACTGATATTCCGCTTTCTGTAACTGTTCAGTACCTTCACAGTCACGCGCAAAAATCCATTAAAAATTGCCTACGGCAATGGGATTTTTGCCTGCTGGTCCATGTTTTCGTACGGTCAGCGCAGTAAATGCGCAGACCTACTGAACAGTTACCGCTTTTTTTACTATCATTATATGCAGTCAGACTATTGTTAGTCAATGGTAATAATTGTTAGTTAATTCTAACAGTATTTAGCCGTTACCGTGAACCATCTCCACACTTCTCCGTCCATCTCCCGGCGGATTCTGCCGCGCAGGCGGAGGTAGTCCAGATGCGCCATGCACTCTCCCACCGCAAACCACTTCTGGGACGGTGGAAATTCTTCCCAGCTGGCGGCACGGATCTTCCAACGCATCTTTCCAGCCGTCTCATATGCCGTCATGCCCGGATGTTCGGCAAGCAGCGCCTCCGTCTCCGCCAGACGCCGCTCATGGTGTGCCAGCAGCGCCTCGATGCGCACTGCATAATCGCCCGTCTTCCGGTGTCCCGGCAGGGCAAGGCGGACCGGATATTTTCTGACCAGGCGCAGGCTGTCGAGATAATCGCCCAGCGGATCCTCCGATTCCAGCCAGGAAGTAATATTCGACGATATATCAAATAAGATATGATCGCCCGTGAACATGATGCCC
Source organism: Clostridium sp. AF02-29 (assembly GCF_934835585.1). NCBI lineage: Bacteria > Bacillati > Bacillota > Clostridia > Eubacteriales > Clostridiaceae > Clostridium > Clostridium sp. AF02-29. The sequence continues at coordinate 2,444 of NZ_CAKVZK010000032.1, forward strand.
TGCTTCTTTGCCCAGAACATCGCATTGCCCGGCGTATGCCCCGGCACGGAGATCATTTCCAGCGTGTAATCTCCTACCGTGTATTTCCAGCCTGCCTCAATCGGAACAAAACGGTCATCAACCTGATCCAGCTTATAGCGGACTGCCGGATTGAGCGCCTGCGTTTTCTTCATTTCATCCTCCGGAAATCCACCGGCACGGAATTGAGCCGCCAGCCGAAGCGGGCGCTCCGGTGTAAAACCGTCCTTTAAGATCGTCAGATCGATCCCGCTGATATAGATGCGGCTGTCCGCCCCTGCCGCCTCCCTGGCAAGTCCTGTGTGATCCGAGTGCAGGTGTGTCAGAAGAATATCCAGCCGATCCGGGCTACTTCCAAGTGCCCGAAGCCCTGCAAACAGCGCCTCCCGGCATTCCTCGCGCCGAAATCCGGTGTCAATCAGAAGATCACGCTCGTTTTCTTTTCCCTTGATCAGGTAACTGTTGAGTTCCCGCAAAGGATTCTGCGGCAATTCCACACCGATCCGCCAGATTCCATCTGCCACCTGTTCTACAAGGGCTTCCCTCTTCTCTATGTTCTTTGTGATTTCTTCTCTTTTATTTTCTTTAAGCATATTTTTCCTTATTGAATCTATTGAATCTTCTCAGCCTTCTGCTTTCTCTTCTCTATGATCCATCGTCCGGAACAGATATGCACAAATCAAAATCGCCACCACAATCGACAGATAATCAGCCGCCGGCTGTGCATAGATAACTCCATCCAGGCCAAACATCGCATTCAGCACGAAAATCAGTGGAATAAAAATCAGTCCCTGGCGGCAGATCGTAAGAATCAGCGACGGAAGCGCTTTTCCCATTCCCTGGATCGTATTGATGCAGAGGAATAAGATACCAAGGAATGGCGCAGAAAGCTGGAGGGCAACCACCATCTGAATACCATACTGGACAACTTCCGCATCATTAATAAACATCTGAATCATTGTCTTTCTTGCGACAATCATAAACAATGTCAGAATCGTTCCCATAATAACCGATACAAATCCTGTAAATTTGAATACCGACATCAGGCGTTTCTTGTTGCGCGCTCCATAATTATAACCAATCAGCGGCTGGATTCCCACGCAGAGACCAATCTGCAGCAGGACAACAAGCATATTGGATTTCATCGCAACCCCCATCGCCGCTACCGGTGTGTCACCGTAACCGACCAGCGCCTGGTTCAGGATAATATTGGCAAAGCTCATCAGGATGTTATTTAAGGATGCCGGAATACCGATCCCTGCCACGCCGGAAACGATTCCATCTCCCATCTTAAAATCACGGAAATGAATCGACAGTGTCGATTTTCCCCGTAGATAATAAGCAATATAGTAAAGACAGGCCGCAATATTGCCGATAATCGTCGCAAGCGCTGCACCGGTCACTCCCCAGCCAAGCACCAGGATCATGATCGGATCCAAAATAATATTTACTACGGTACCTAACAGGTTTCCGACCATCGATTCTCTCGATGCGCCTTCTCCCCGCAGAATATTCGCAAATGCAGTTGAAAACATAATAAACGGCGCGCCAATTGCAATAATCGCCAGGTACTGTCTCGCAAAACCGATCGTATTTACACTGGCACCGATGAGATGCAGAATGGTTTCCATTCCAAGTACAGACAGGATAGCCACTATCACGCCCAGCCCCAGGGATCCATAGCAGCAGAATGAACTGATATGACATGCCCGGTCTTTATGGCGTTCTCCCAGTGCTCTCGATATCGCTGAGCTGCCGCCGATACCGAACAGATGGCCTAATGCCATAAAAATCATAAAGACCGGCGTTGCCAGCGAAACTGCCGCCACCTGCAGCGGATCCTTCGTCTGACCGATGAAAAATGTATCCGCCATGTTATAAATAACAACCACCAGCATGGAAATCATGGTCGGAACCGCCATGGTTGCGACCGCCTTCGGTACGGGTGTTTTTTCAAATAAATCCGTATTTGTTTTCATTTGTCGTAACTCCTCTCTTTCTATATTTGTTGTATTCTTTACAGTCACATTCTCGCGCCGAGCGCGGTCGCTTGCGACATGTTTCTGCTTCGCGCAAGTGCACATCCTTGGCACGTTAGTGCCTTTTTGTGTAATAGGGGATTCCAAGGAATTTCCTATTACATAAAAATACAGGCACTTCTGCCTGCTGTGTAAAAGACCAACTCTTATTTAAACACTTAATTTTATCATAAACACCTATTTTGTCAACTATTTCCGTATTAAACCTATCTTAAACTCATCTTAAAACCCAGCTTAAAAATTGTCTTTTGGAATTGTCTTTGGAAGTTGCAAAAAAGCGCTTTCTGGGATATGATGGAAACTAGAAAATTATGAATTTCATACCGATGGAGGATTTTTACTATGTCTAACAATTACGCAGGCAAATTTGTAAGTGCTGAGACCGCCGTCAAGGCCGTTCAACCGGGCGACTGGGTGGATTATGGCTTTGGCGCTGGATTTCCGGAGCTTCTCGACCGTGCGCTGGCAGCACGCAGGGATGAGCTGACCGATGTCAAGATCCGCGGCGGTTTAGTCATCCGCCCGCGCATCGAGGTTGTCGAAAGCGACCCGGAGCAGAAAGCATTCAGCTACTACAGCTGGCACATCGGCGATTATGAGCGCAAGCTGCAGACCCGTGGGCTCTGCAAGTTTATGCCGATGATGCTGCGTTCCCTGCCGGAAATGTACCGCCACCACATTCGCGTGGATGTTGCCTTTGTACCGGTTTCCAGACCGGATGCGGACGGCTGCTGCGGACTGGGTATTTCCAACTATGCATGGCGCACCATCTTTGAGAATGCGCGCACCGTCATCTTCGAGATCAATGAGCGCCTCCCGCGCTTACAGGGCGTCGATGGTTCCCACCGTGTCCACCTCTCAGAGGCAGATTTCATCGTCGAGGGCGAGCATGAGCCGCTTCCGATCCGCACCTACCGCGATCCGAGCGCCGTTGATATTGAGATTGCCAAACGTGTCGTTGAGGAGATCCCGGACGGAGCTGTCCTTTCCCTGGGCGTCGGCGGCGTTCCGTTTACCGTTGCCAATATGCTGGCGCAGTCCGACAAAACTGACCTCGGCTGCCACACCGGCACCATCAGCGATGCTTTTTTAGCCCTCTATAAGGCTGGCAAGCTGACCAACAAGAAGAAGGAAATTGACAAAGGTTATTCTACCTGGAACCTTGCCATGGGCTCTCAGGAATTATATGACTGGCTGGATAATGAGCCGCAGCTCTTCCATCCAGCTGACGTCGATTACGTCCACTCCCCGTACCGCATCGGTGAGATGAAAAATGTCATCAGCATCAACGGTGGTGTCGAGCTGGATCTGATGGGACAGGAAAATGCCGAGTCTGCCGGCACCCGACAGCTCTCCGGTATCGGCGGACAGATGGATTTCCTGGAGGGCGCATTCCGCTCCGAGGGAGGCAAGGGCTTTATCTGCCTTGCTTCCACCCACAAGAAAAAAGATGGCTCCTTAAAATCCAACATCGTACCGTTCATTCCGGGCGGTAGCACCGTATCTGCACCGCGTACCATGATTCAGTACGTGGCGACCGAGTACGGTATCGCAAAACTGACCGGGCTTACCTTAAAAGAACGAGCGGATGCCATGATCGCCATCGCACACCCGGATTTCCGTGATGAGCTGCGCCGGTATGCGGAGGAGAATTTTAAATAAAAATTGGAAAGATACATCGGAACCGAAACATCAACCTTCCATGTTATCTTTGATTATTTGAAAACCAGAATTTTCAATATAGAAAAGCCGTAACCTTATACTTTCGCTCATGAATTTAATCCCATGGGCGGGTATATCTGGTTACGGCTTTTTATTTTTTATGCCTCTTTCTTCGCCCCTATAACAACCACAACCACCATAAACCGGCAGACCAGAATAATCATAGACGCAAAGAGCTGCCACAGCGCGATATGCAGAATCAGGCTGACTGCGTACCCACACAGTGCTGCTCCCATTACCATAGCATATCCACAGCACAGTTCGGAGTGATACGAATGTCTGGGCGAACCTGCGGTGTAGCTTTCCATCAGTCCATAGAGCACCACATATTCCAGCATACACGGAATCAGCGACCAGATGGTTCCGTCCGGCCGCCTCCAGAACATGGACAGGAAGCTAGAAAAAGCAGTCACCAGCACAAGCGCCGCCCCTGCTGCCCGGTACACTCTCATCTCTTTTGCATCCATCTGGAAAAATCCCGCCTGCCGCTCTTTCTGGAGAATCCCGATATATAAAATCAGGAACCCGATGCAGGGCGGCAGCAGCATCACATGGAACAGATTAATATGAATCGAAGCAAGAATCAGGCCGGCTAAAATCTTATGATCTCCCGTTTTCACTTAAATGCCTCCTCTTTCAGCAGATATTTCCACACATCAATAAAGCGAAGCTCCCTTCTCTTCCTGTATTCATTTTCAAATGAAAGAACCTGCTCCCCGCCATCTTTGCCGATATATGAAAGCACTGCAACTCCTGAATGAAATACCTGCGGCGACTGGTCTTCCTCTTTGCCAATCCAATGGCTCTGGAACGTCAGCACATCACCCGTTTTTACTGTCAGCCGTTTCGGCTCTTCCCCTTCTTTTTTGGCTGGGATAGGCTCTCCATTTAGGGTCATCGAAAAATTTTCCATCTCCCCGACTGACGCAATGCAGCCTTTTACTTCGATGGTTCCATCTTTCTGAACGGTGTAAACCTGTGTGGCCGTTCCATCTGAATTGGCGCTGGAACTTGGATTTTCCAGGGCGCTCCCGCCCTCCGGATTTGCAATCAGTACCAGATTACCAATTTTTACGTCCGCTGTGTTTCCATCTGAATAGAGCACCTGCGCCCGCGTCAGGATTCTCCACTGACGGATCCCGTTATGCTGCGGATCTTCAATCGAAAGCGTAGCATCCAGGCGATGAAGCGCATACTGTCCCGCTGACTGGACTGTCTCCCGCATTTCCTGCATTTGAAGTTCAGGCAACTCTGAAAAACGAATTTCTCTCACACAGATCTCATCCGTCACATCCGTCAGATAGGCAAAATTTACCTGTGTATACCATACATCCGAAGTTCTATCTGTCTCATCCACACTTTCTTCCCCTAATGCATATAAGGACACTGTATTCTCCAATCCCATATTCGCATTCGGGTCTTTCACGCCTTCGTCTAAAACTCCAACTTTCACATCGGAATCGGTACTTTCTTCTTCAAGCGCCTCACTTGACACAGATGGAACGATTCCATCCTCCGAAGTTTCTACTCCGTCCAGCCCACAGCCCAGATAAGCCGACTGGCTGTAGTGCAGAAACAGCGGTTCTTTCAGCCGGAACGTATACTGGGCGATCAGACCCGCCAGCAGACAAATAAGCGCCAGCACCAGCCAGATACGCACGATCATCCGCTCCGGGTGTTTCTGAACTGTTTTTGCCTGTTCTTTTACTTCCATGAGTTCCCCGCTTTTCTCATTTTTCTCTATCATAAAAAGGCCACCCACCTGTCTGTATAAGTTGTTCTCTTTGCAACATTATACCTTTTTACAGGTGGGTATTCTTTTCTATTTTCTTACAATTTATAGCCTTCTTTTTGAAAATTGCAAAAGCACGCAATTCGTAGCAATTTGGCATCCGCATTCACTGCCTTAACTTCTCGCCTGTCCCATCGATAACATTCGCAGCGCTTTGATGAATTCAAGCACAGCCTATAACCATATCGATCCGAAAGACCTTCCAGAAAGAGAAAGCCGCCGCTGACAGCCTTGATGAATCGGTATCGATCCACTCAGCCGCCTGCGGCGGTTTTCTGCTTATTTATATAAGAATATCATATTCTTGACCGAAACGGTAAGCGCTTCTTTTATTTTCGGCATTTCGCGCATAGGCAGGCGATTCTGTTTTGTCTATATTTTACAACCAAATCGCAGACAATTCTGGGCTCAATCCAATGCCCCATCCAAGCCTTCCAATCAGCTTTATGCACTCTCATAGCCATTTACGCACCTACATTACATCTGCCATTATTCAGCTTCTGCCGCTCTCGCCTCCACTTCTCTCTTCTGTACATCGCCCGGAGCCTGCTCGTAGCGGCTGAACTCATAGGAGAATTCACCGATACCGCCGGTCATGGAACGAAGGTCGGTGTTATAACCAAACAGCTCGGACATCGGGATATCTGCCTCGATGATCTGTTTGCCGTGATGGTTGGAGTTCATACCGAGAACACGACCTCTTCTGCGGTTCAGATCGCCCATAACGTCGCCGGTGAATTTATCCGGAACGGTTACTTTCAGAGATGCGATCGGCTCAAGGAGAACTGGATTCGCCTCCATGAACGCTTTCTTGAATGCCAGCGTCGCTGCCATCTTGAATGCCATCTCGGAGGAGTCAACCGGATGATAGGAACCATCTAACAGGGTTGCTTTCACACCGACAACCGGATATCCAGCCAACGGACCCTTCTGTACGCATTCCTGAACACCTTTCTCAACTGCCGGGAAGTAGTTCTTTGGAACGGCACCGCCAAATACCTTCTCTTCGAATACATATGGTGTCTCCAGATCGCCGGACGGCTCGAAGGACATCTTAACATCGCCGTACTGTCCATGTCCACCAGACTGTTTCTTATATTTGCCCTGTGCTTCTACTTTCTTGCGAAGTGTCTCGCGGAATGCAAATTTCGGTTTGCTGAGCACAATGTCTACTTTATATCTTGCCTGCAGCTTGCTGACAACGACTTCGAGCTGCTGCTCGCCGATGCCGTAAAGTAAGGTCTGACGGTTCTCGGTATCGCTGACGCTTCTGAGTGT
>NZ_CAKVZK010000032.1:9302-19372 GCF_934835585.1 Clostridium sp. AF02-29
CGCCAGTGCACTGGAGATCTTGTCCTCATCGCCTTTGGTCTTAGCTGCGTATGCCATGTAGGTATACGGGGTAGAAATCTTCGGTTTGTGGTATACAATCGGAGCCGTGCGGACTGCGATGGTATCGCCGGTCTGAGTAACGTTTAATTTGGCAACCGCGCCGATATCGCCCGCCTTTAATTCCGGAACCTCGATGACATCCTTGCCGCGGAGAACATATACTTTTTGAACTTTCTCTTCAGCGTCTTTGTTTACATTGTAGATAACGGTATCTGGTTTTAAGGTACCGGTACAAACCTTCATCAGGGAGTATTTGCCGATGAACGGGTCAACCACAGTCTTGAAAACACGTGCCGACAGGGATACATCGTCATTATATTTAGCAGTAAAGCGCTCTGCGGTCGATACATCGACACCGACACACTCGAACTTGTCCGGTGACGGGAAGTATTTATCGATCGCCTGCAGCAAATATGCGAAGCCCTGTGCATTGATGCCGGAACCCATCATAACCGGAACGATGTTGCCCTCACTTACGTGCTCGCGCAGCGCCTGTGCGATCTCTTCCTGTGTAAATTCTTCACCGGAGAAATAGCGCTCCATATATTCTTCACTCGTCTCTGCCACCGCCTCGATCAGCGCATCACGGATGATGCCGAGGTTCTTCTTGGTATACTCCGGAATCTCGCATTTCTCATATTCGCTTAAATGAGTGAAACGGCGGCCTTCCATCTTTACCGCATTGACAAAGCCGACAAATTTTTCATTTTCACGGATCGGCACCTGGAACGGCGCGATCTTACGGCCAAACTGTTTCTCCAGTTTTAAGATCAGCTCACGGAAGCTTGCCTGATCGTCATCCATGTTGGTAACGAAGAACAGGCGCGGCAGGTTGTACTCTTCACAGAGTTCCCATGCCTTCTCGGTTCCGACTTCGATGCCAGCCTTGCAGTTTACAACGATGATTGCTGCATCTGCTACACTGATAGCTTCCTCTACTTCTCCCACAAAATCAAAATAGCCAGGGGTATCTAACAGGTTAATCTTGATCGGTCCATCTTCTCCCTGATACTCCAACGGAATCAGCGTGGTGGAGATAGAGAACTGTCTCTTGATTTCTTCTTTATCATAATCGCTGATGGTGGTTCCTTCCGGAACTTTTCCCATTCTCTTGGTAGTACCTGTTACCAGTGCCAGCGCCTCTGCTACCGTTGTCTTGCCGGCACCGCCGTGCCCCAGTAACACCACATTGCGGATTTGTTTTGTCCCATACACGTTCATAGTTAAGTCCTCCCGTCTATTTATTTTGATGTTTTCTTCTTGTATTTTAACCTCTGTTCATATTGTACAAGAAAATAGAGAAAATTTCAAGTAAAACAACACCTTTATACAAAATTTATTCGTTTTATTTTGAAAAGCATTGAAAATGCGACAATTTCCCTGTTCAAAGGCGGTGAAATCAATCGCATTTTCGCAAATTTAGTAATAAACAGATGTAAAAAATTTTCTTTTTCACTTCAACGCGTAAAATCGTTGACAAGTGACTTGTTCTATTCTACAATAATTTCTAGTTTCATTTTTTTACTATACTACTTATGAAAGAGAGCGTAATTGCTATGAATACACCGATTAATCATCTTACCGCCGGTTTCATCGGACTCGGTCTGATCGGCGGCTCTATCGCCAGAGGTTTGAAACGCAGCGCCCCGGATATTCGGATCATGGCTTATATGCGGACCCGCGAAAAATTGGAACAGGCACATGCAGACGGCATTGTTGACCTGATTCTGGACGGCGTGGACGAGCATTTAAGCGAGTGCGACATCATTTTCCTGTGCACACCGGTTGAATTTAATGAATCCTATCTGCGCCAGATCCGGCCGTTCTTAAAGGAAGGCGCGGTTGTGACTGACGTCGGAAGCACCAAGACCAGCATTCATGAGACCGTTGCCGCGCTTGGCATGGAAAGCTGCTTCGTCGGCGGACACCCGATGGCTGGCTCGGAAAAGACCGGCTACGAGAGTTCAACCGACCATTTGCTGGAAAATGCATACTATATCATTACCCCGACACCGCACACCCCAGCTTCCCACACTGACCGTATGGTGGATGTAGCAAAGGCGATCGGTGCGCTGCCCCTGGTGCTGGATTACCATCGTCATGATTTCATTGTCGCGGCGATCAGCCATCTGCCGCACCTCATCGCCTCCAGCCTGGTCAACCTGGTACACGACTGCGACAGCGAGGATCAGATGATGAAACGGCTGGCTGCCGGAGGTTTCAAGGATATCACCCGTATTGCCTCCTCTTCTCCGGTCATGTGGGAACAGATCTGCATGACGAACACAGGCAATATCACTGAGGTGCTGGATCGCTACATTGATTCCCTGACGACATTGCGGGAAGAACTGTCCGACCACCAGTCCAGAGCCATCTACCAGCTGTTTGAGTCCTCCCGCGACTACCGGAATTCGTTTGCAGAAACTCCAAAAGGATCGATACAGCCGGAATACACCTTCTCCGCCGACGTGGTGGACGAGCCAGGTGCTATCTCCATCATTTCCTCGATCCTCTCCGGTAAAGGAATCAGTATCAAAAATATCGGCATCAGCCACAACCGTGAGCATGGCGAGGGCGCGCTGCGGATCAGCTTCTACGACAAGGCTTCGATGGAAGCGGCGTGGGCGCGTTTGAAGAAATACAATTACACGCTGTTCGCGTAGACTGCAATGTATGTTTCAAACTTAACTTTCAACATTAATGTTTAGGCAGGTACAACTATGAACTCAATGAAATTTACCCATACATCTTCTCTCCGGGGCGAACTGACCGTTCCGGGAGACAAGTCCATCTCCCACCGCAGCGTCATGTTCGGCGCTCTTGCGGACGGACTGACCGAAATCCACGGCTTCCTGCAGGGCGCAGACTGTCTCTCCACGATCTCCTGTTTTTCCAAAATGGGAATCTCGATCGAAAATCAGGGCGAGACCGTTCTCGTCCACGGACGTGGACTGCACGGCCTGACTGCCCCAGACTCCGTTTTAGACTGCGGCAACAGCGGCACCACAACGCGCCTGATCTCCGGCATTCTCTCGGCCCAGAAATTTGACACAACACTGACCGGCGACGCTTCCATCCAGAAACGTCCGATGAAGCGCATCATCGATCCTCTCTCTCAGATGGGCGCAAAGATCGAGAGTGTCAATGGAAATGGCTGCGCGCCGCTCCATATCATCGGCTCACCACTGCACGGCATCCATTATAATTCTCCGGTTGCCTCCGCCCAGGTCAAATCCTCGATTCTGCTGGCAGGTCTGTATGCCGACGGAGAAACCCGTGTAACCGAACCGTACATTTCCCGCGATCACAGTGAACGGATGCTGTCCGCATTCGGCGCAGACATCCACACAGAAGGAACCACCGCGATTTTACAACCGGCAAAACAGCTCTATGGACAGAAAATTCAGGTTCCGGGCGATATCTCCTCCGCTGCCTTTTTTATCGCAGCCGGACTCATCGTACCGGATTCAGAAATCTTAATTAAAAATGTCGGTATCAACCCGACCCGCGACGGCATCCTGCGCGTCTGCAAGGCGATGAACGCGGACGTCAAACTTCTCAATGTAAACACCGCCTCCGGCGAACCGACCGCCGACCTGCTCGTCCGCTCCGGTAAGCTGACTGGAACCGCGATCGAGGGTGCGATCATCCCGACTCTCATCGATGAGCTTCCGGTGATCGCTGCGATGGCGTGCTATGCCGAGGGAACCACCGTCATACGCGATGCCGCGGAACTAAAGGTAAAAGAGTCAAACCGCATTGCTGTCATGGTAGAGAATTTAACCGCTATGGGCGCGGATGTGACCGAGACCGAGGATGGCATGATCATCCACGGCGGCAAGCCGCTGCACGGTGCTGTGATCGACAGCAAGAAGGATCACCGCATCGCCATGACCTTCGCCGTTGCCGCACTCGGCGCTTCCGGCGAGACCGAAATTCTGGATGCAGACTGCGTGAACATCTCCTATCCGGGATTCTATGGGGATCTGGAACGGTTGTGTAAATAAAATGTGACTATGCATATTTGAGACAAAAAGGGCAGGAAAAGCTTCAAATCGCTTTCCTGCCCTTTTCTTTTGTCCTACTGCCCATATTTTGCAAAATACCGATCCAGCACCTGTCTTGCGATCGGCGCAGCGACCGCACCGCCGGAACCGGACTCTTCTGCCAGCACGCAGATCGCCACCTTCGGCTTGTCTGCCGGAGCGAAACCGACAAACCAGGAATGTGTCTCCTTACCTGCCTCAAACTCGGCGGAACCGGTTTTTCCGGCCACCGTATAGGATGCCCCCCGCATCGCGGAACCCGTACCAATCTCGACCACCTGGCTCATGAGATGCGTTAGAAACTGTGCGTCATTCGCAGACATCAGGGTTCCATAGGCGGACGGAAGGAACTTCTTGACCGTCTGACCACCCACATTTTCAACATGATCGATCATATATGGCTTCATCAGCGTGCCGCCGTTGGCGATCGCCGATACGATCATCAGGTTATGCAGCGGCGTAATCTGGGTTTTTCCCTGTCCGATCGCGGTCTGAAGCTTTTCCCAGTCATCCGAACTGCCGTCGAGCGAAAACGTGCTCTGGTTGTACGGAAGTGTGTACGGAAGCTCCGAATTAAAGAGCATCTGATTTGCCAGCGCCCGGAATTTTTCTGAATTAATCTGCATTCCAATCTCCGCAAACGCACCGTTGCAGGAATTGGCAAATGCCTGAATCAGGTTCTGCGCCCCGTGTGCCGTCCCGTGGTAACATTTAATCGTATAATCGCCATTCTGGTAAGAGCCATTACAATTATACACATAGTCCTGCCAGGTATTCGGGTTCTCTTTCATATATTCCAGCACCGTCAGCATCTTGAACGTCGATCCCGGCGGATATAAGCCCTGCGTCGCACGGTTGACTAACTGCGCCTTCGTATTGTCCGGCGATATCAACTCTGCCCAGCGCTCATCGACGAGATTCGCATTGAAATTCGGCTGGGAAACCATCGTTAAAATCTTTCCCGTATCCGGTTCCATGACAATCACCGCGCCCCGGTGTTTTCCGATCGCGTCGGATGCCGTCTGCTGCAGATCCACATCGAGCGTCGTAATCACATTGTCGCCCAGATTTTTCTTCCCCTGAAATTCATTGATCGTTTTCTCAATCAGATTCACATGGGAGGAAAGCAGGTAGAAATTCGCCAGCGACTCCAGACCGGTTTTTCCATTTTTGCCGGAATATCCGACCGAATGGACAAACAGATAATCATACGGATAATAGCGTTTCTCGCTTCCGTCACTTGCAACGTTCGTCTGCGCCAGCACCGTTTTATCATTGCTCATAATCGAACCGCGGGTCACCCGGTCTGAGAGGAGATCGAGTCTCGCATTATAAGAGCTGCCGATCACATTTTCACTCTTAAACTGGATAAACCAGCCAAAATAAACGGCCATCGCGATAAAGAGCGCCGCAATCCCATAGGTCAGCCACAGAATATGACGGTTTGAACGCGCTCTCGCATTTTCAGTTCTTTCCATTTCATCCTTCTGCCTCATCAAACTGCTGCTCCTCCTCTTCTTCCTCATTCCGTTTCAGGACATATAGTCCCTGTATCACGCCAAACAGGATAAATGTGCTGAGAATCGAACTGCCTCCATAACTGACAAGCGGCAGCGTCACGCCGGTGGACGGAATAAACTTGGTCACGCCGCCGATCGTCAGGAACACCTGCACCACATACTCAATTCCCAGACCAAACGCGATCAGCTTGTAAAATAATGCCTGCATCCGGGTCGCAATCAGCATGAACTGCATGAAGCAGCCCAGACAGATCAGGAGAATACAGAGCGCATAGATGCCGCCCAGCTCCTCCGAGATCGCCGCGAAAATGAAGTCCTTCTCGACAACCGGGATCTTCTTCGGCATCCCCTGGTAAAGTCCCATGCCAAACCAGCCGCCTGTGCCGATCGCAAAGAGCGCCTGCGTAACCTGATATCCTTTTCCTGCGATGTCACTCCACGGATCCTGCCATGCTTCCACGCGGACACGCACATGCGAAAACAGCTTATACGCCAGCATCGCAGCCGCACAGCCGCTTCCAAGACCGCCTGCCAGATACAGCCAGTTGGAGGTTGCAATAAACAGCATCAGGACATAGGCGAGGAAAAAAATCAGCGCACTTCCCAGATCCTTGGATAACACCAGAATCAACACGTGCGCCGCCGCCACGCCGGTCGTGATCGCCACATTTTTAAACTCCGTTGAGCGGTAAAACATCGTCGCCACGAAGAATACAAAGCTGATCTTAACAAACTCGGACGGCTGGAACGAAAATCCGCCGATACTGATCGAAAGCTGTGCGCCGAAGCTGGTATTGCCGATCACACAGACAACCAGCAGCAGCGCCAGACCTATCAGGCCGTACACCCACGGTATCTTAGCGAGCTGCCAGGTTCTATCTATCACATATGGTATAATCATTGTGATAACCGCCGCAACTGCCATGATGATAAACTGGCGGACCGCCTTGTCCATCGAGATGCGCGTCAGCATGATAAAACTGGTGCACAGAAGCATACACGTGTTGTTCAGCAACAGTCTCGACGCATTCCGGTAAAACAGCCGGTATAAGAGCTGGTACAGGACAAAAAAGACAAGCTGCGCGCCGAAAAACAGCACAACTGCCTCATCCTCGGTTTGTAGATAAATGATCGTACCCGACAGAAGAAATATCAAAAACAGCGGTACATTCTGCAGACGACAGAGCCGGAGTTTCGACTCGTCATCCGGCAGTGAAAAAAAGCGGAAATTGTAATATGTATAAATCAGTATCAGCAATATCATCAGATACCTGGACATCGTTGTCACAAGATTTATCATGGTGATCCTCCTTTTCATGTGTACCCGGAAGATTCCCGGTACACACGCTACTCTACGCCCCTCTTAAAATGACCTCTTGTAAATTCGCCCTCCAGCTCCACCGGTTCCTGATGGAGGAAGGTCTTCACGTAGGCATCCAGCACTTCCCCGGTCTGTGCCGCACTCTCCGACGTAAATGACAGACGCAGCACCTCCGGCTGCAGGCGGTCTATCTGCTTTTTATCCTTCAAAAGCGACAGGGGGCTGGAATTGTAGATCGTATTGCAGCAGAAACGGCACTGGTTCCTTACCGGAAATACCTTCTTTTTGCGATCCCGCAGATACAGATATTCCGGACATTTACTGCATCCTTCCACGGTTTTCCGGATGCACTGGGCGGTTACCATGACCGGGATCGAACCATATACAAGAAGTTCCCGTTCCCGGCTGTCGCGCGCCTCCAACTCCCGGCTGTTGAGCTCGACCGGAAGGGTAAAACGCATCGAAAGCTCCGGCGCCATCTCCCGCACAAAATCCTCCGCCCGGTGATTCATCGTATAAATACCATAATCCATCACAAGCGGGATGGAAATCTTCCACTCGCGCACCAATTCCAACTCTTCCCATGCCCGGATGACAAGACCGTCAAATCCCGCCGATTCCAGCCTGGAACGATGTGTTTCAAAATATTCCTTTGCCCGATCGCGGAAAATATGCGGCATTACCAAAAGACACTGCTTGTCTGCCTCATGGCAGCGCGATACCCATTCGTTCCACTGTTCGGCGCCAAATTCAGCGCTATCCAGATAGATGGCGCCGACTTCCGGTACGGATAACGCCACTTTTAACTGTGCCGGGTGTTCGACCGAAACATGAATGTGGTACAGAGCTGTTTTATTCCCTTTTTTATTCTCAAACAGCGTTTTCTGGCTCTGTACAGGTAAACCCGCTGTGAGTTCAACGTCCTGAGCCGGGCTGGTTTTTCCTGATTCCGAACCTGTCTGGTTATTTTCTTCCAGATTCTTTTCTTCCGGATTTTGCCACCCTTTTCCTGTCCCGCACGCCCTATTTTCCGGTATCTCCCGGCGGTATGGACGCAGTATCTCCTCGGTCAGCTGCTCAAACGCAGAGCGGCGGAGTTCATTTAACTCCTGCACCGGCACAAAGGGGCTGCCGCCTGTCTCCACTTCCAGATTTTCAAAATAATACGGCGTATTTCCCGTTTTTCCGAGCTGTTTCTCAATCCGTTCCTTGCTCATCGGCTGTTTCACTGCCGTCTGGACAACTGCTCCGATTCCGCCTGCCATCCGGCTTTCTCCCGTCAGCGGATCTTCGTATTGAAGCGTCAGCTGCAGCGGTTCGCCTTCACAGACACGCGCAAACCCCTGAACCGGTTCTTTTACCTCTGCTTCCACATACGTTTTGTCCAGATACTGGTAAAGTTCCCGGTTTTCCTGGCGGAATGCCGGTTTCTCATGGCAGACCACCATATCGCGTCCATTGTGCTCGGTATAATAGCCTAACGTCTGACCGCCGCGGTCAAACAGATCCAGCAGCTCCTTCCGGTCTTTCGGGTCAACCCGGTAACCTTTTCTGCCATTCTTTAAATATAAATCTACATATTTCCGGTACAGGCGCACCACGCCTGCCGTATAGCGCGGACTCTTCATGCGCCCCTCGATTTTCAAGGAATAAACGCCTGCTTCCAGAATATCCGGCAAAATATCCAGCGTACAAAGATCCTTGAGACTGAGCACATACTTGGAATCGCCCGGATTTAACACGCCATTTTCTTTCTTTTTGTTTTTGTTTTCATTCGGGTTGTTCTCATCCAGCCGCCGAAGGACATCAAACGGAAGCCGGCAGGTCTGAGCGCATCGTCCCCGGTTGCCGCTTCTGCCGCCGATCAGGCTGCTGAACAGGCATTGTCCCGAATAACAGTAACAGAGAGCCCCGTGAACAAAGCTCTCTATCTCCACGCCCGTCTCCTGATAAATGCGGCGTATCTCTTCCAATGAAAGTTCACGCGCTGTAACGATGCGGACCGCGCCCATTCTCGTCATAAGCGCCGCGCCCTCCGGTCCTGTAATCGTCATCTGTGTGCTCGCATGAACCGGCAAATCCGGAAAATGCTCCCGGATATAAGAAAATACGCCCATGTCCTGCACGATCACGGCATCCAGTCCCGCCTGGTAATACGGAAGCAGATAGTCGTATAAGTCATCCATCTCGTCTTCCTTTACCAGCGTATTGACCGTCATATAAAGCTGGCGCCCATGCAGATGCACGTAGTTGATCGCTTCCAGCATCCCCGTTTCATCCGGATTTTCCGCATATGCCCTGGCTCCGAAACGGCTGCCGCCCATATAGACTGCGTCCGCCCCCGCAGCAACCGCCGCTTTCATGCTATCGAAGGAACCCGCCGGTGCCAGAATTTCCACCTTTTTTTTCATATCATTTCACCCATTATAACCGCAGAATTGCATCTTTCAGTTCCACCGTTCCCTGTCTCTTGGGAAATGGCTTCCGCTTCATATATGCCTCCACCTGTGCCTGACGGACAGCTGCCAGTTCCTCACGTGCTGCCCCTGCCTCCTGGAGGCTCTCTTCCAGATCTTTCTTTATCGTCTGTTTTTCCTGCTCCAGCTGGCTCAGCTGCTCTTTTACACTTTGTTTTTCCTGTTCCGTCTGCATCAGACGTGCTTCCAGCTGCGATTTTTCCGTCTGCACAGCTGTCGCCGCCTGTCTTGCTTCTTCAAGCTGTTGTTTGAGAATCTCCAGCTTGTCCTGCAAAGAAGCGATTTCACTCTGGGATGACTCGACCGCCAGACGCTGATCTTCTGCATCCTGTTTCCAAACCTCTGCTTCTCCACGGAAATCGTTTGCTTCCTTCTTTGCATCCGCAATCTGTTCCAATGCCTCTTTTTTTGCAGCTTCTGCCTGCTCCCGGGCTGTCTGCTCCGCCCTAGCAGCGCGATCCTGGGCTGCTTTTTCCGCGGATTCCACGCGCTCCTGTACCTCTCTCTTCGCACGTTCAATCTGCTCCTGCGCTTCTTTTCTTGCAGACTCAACCTGTTCCTGTGCTGTTTTCTTCACAGCCTCGATCTGCCCCTGCGCTTCTTTTCTTGCAGACTCAACCTGTTCCTGTGCTGTTTTCTTCACAGC
>NZ_CAKVZK010000032.1:19472-36024 GCF_934835585.1 Clostridium sp. AF02-29
CCTGCGCTTCTTTTCTTGCAGACTCAACCTGTTCCTGTGCTGTTTTCTTCACAGCCTCGATCTGCTCCTGCGTTTCTTTTTTCACACGCTCGATCTGTGCCTGTACCTCATTTTTAGCAGCTTCCGCCTGCTCAGCTGCCTCTTTTGCCGCCTTTTTTGCCGTCTCCAGTTCTTCCTCGCTGACGGTGCGCTCATTGCGGAGACTCTCGAGCTTCATCTGGGTACTGACCATCTCATGTTTCAGACGATATGTCTCTTTTTCCATGCTCTCTTTGTCGGATGCAAGTGCCTTCGCACTCTCTTTTTCTTTAAAATAATCATCCGCCAGATTCAGATAAGTCATAATACTCTGGTAGTCTTCCGGCATTTTCAAAAATCCCGGCTGCGCCTTGAGCTGGAAAATCTTCCCATTCAGATACGTGGCAATCTGCTGTACATATCCTTCCGTCTCACTGCCGCCCAGGCTATACACTTTTCCATCAATTAATACATCTATATACTGTTTTGCCATCGCATTCTCTTCTTTCTATCTATAATAAATATGGTTCGACGTTGTCACGTCACCCACACAGAAATACCACCTTCAAATCAATCAAATATCAAATCTCAGAAATACCGTTTTTTGCTTGATTCCAGGCATACCCGAGATGCCGATACGCTGCTTCGGTCGCCATCCGCCCGCGCGGAGTCCGGTTGAGCAGACCGTTCATCAGAAGATACGGTTCATACACATCTTCCAGTGTCCCAGCATCCTCGCCCAGCGCTGCCGCCAGCGTCTCCAGTCCGACCGGACCGCCGGAAAACTTGTCGATAATCATATGTAAGATCGCACGGTCGTTGTTGTCAAGTCCCAGCTTGTCCACATCAAGGATATCCAGTGCAAAATCCGCGACTTCTTTCGTAATCACGCCGTTGTACTTGACCTGTGCAAAGTCCCTCACACGTTTTAACAGTCGGTTTGCCAGACGCGGCGTTCCTCTCGAACGTCTCGCAATCTCATAGGCGCCCGTCTTATCAATCTCCACATTCAGAACTCCCGCCGTCCGCAGGACAATCGTCTGCAGCTCTTCAGGCGTATAAAAATCCATCTTCTGCACGATGCCAAAGCGGTCGCGCAGCGGCGCCGTCAGAAGCCCCGCGCGTGTCGTCGCGCCTACCAGCGTAAATTTCGGCAGATCCAGACGAATCGAGCGCGCCGTCGAATCTTTTCCCAACATGATATCGATCGCATAGTCCTCCATCGCCGGATAAAGCACCTCTTCCACCTGGCGGTTTAAGCGGTGAATCTCATCCACAAAGAGGACGTCTCCCTCCTGGAGCCCGTTGAGAATCGCCGCAATCTCCCCTGGTTTCTCGATTGCCGGACCGGAAGTAACCTTCATGCGGGTTCCCATCTCATTGGCGATAATGCCGCTAAGTGTCGTCTTTCCCAATCCCGGCGGTCCATAGAAAAGAACATGGTCAAGCGCCTCACCGCGGGATTTCGCCGCATGGATAAATACCTTTAACGTCGATTTGATCCGCTCCTGACCGATATATTCGTCTAAGGTCTGCGGGCGGAGACTTCCCTCAATCCGCTTATCCTCCTCCGTTACCTCGGTTGTAATCGTCCTTCTGCTCATACTTGTTTCCTGTCTTTCCTGTTTTCTCTCTCATTCAATTAAGCCATGACAGTTCCATTTTCTCATATCTGCCACACATTCCAAATTTTCATCTGACGCACAAGCACCACTATTTTCTATGATCCTGCAATTTCGAATGTCCGACACATAGGTTGTTTTACAAAAACGCCAGATATTTCAGCGATGCCTTCAATACCGCCTCGGAATCCATCTCTTCCGTCACATTGGCGCTCTTGACCGCCTTCACCGCCTCGGCATTCGTATATCCCAGCGCCACCAGCGCCTCCACGGCTTCCTTCACTGCATTGCCTGAAAGCCCGTTTCCCGCAGCCGGCGAAACCGCCGCACTGCCATCTAACAGCGGTGTCAGCAGATCCTCTGCCTGCACTTTATCCTTCAAATCGAGAATGATCCGCTGTGCCGTCTTTGCCCCAACGCCCGGTGCACGGGAGATCGCCTTCGCATCCCCAGTCATAACCGCAAGACGCAGATCCTCCGGACGCAGCGCCGACAAGATGCCAAGTGCCCCCTTCGGACCAATGCCGTTGACCCCCAGAAGCTGGCGGAACATCTCCAGATCCGAACGGCTTAAAAAGCCGTACAGGCTCATATCATCCTCCCGCACCTGCAGGTGTGTATATATCTTTACCTCTTCCCCGAGCGGCGGTAAAACTTCCAGCACCGACATCGGGACAAAAATCCCGATCCCCATCATGCCGGACTCGACCACGATACGGTCCTTTGCTTTCTCCGCCAGGATGCCTTTTACATACGAAATCACGGTAAATTCCTTTCTTTTCTCACTGGTTCAAGATCTGGTTCAAACTAAAAAAAGAACGCTTCAAAATGCCTCCAAATCTTCTTTTCAGTATACCATAGCACAGTTTTCATTGCAAGGAAAGTGCAGAATTTCGAACATATATTCTGTCCGGTTGATTGAATTTCATTTTTACACGTTATCGGGAACCTATAAATGAAAAAGCTTTTCAATTGTAATATCAATGATTACAGTCAAAAAGCCTTTCCAAAGGATGAGAATTATTATACTATTTGCATTGTGCAGATATGCACACTCCTGCGCTTTCATCTCGGTAATTGAATTGCCGAGGATTCCCGCTTATTGTCCTAAATCCGACTTATAAATACATTTCTTTTGGATTACTTGGCGCAAATCTGAAAAACCTTGGTAGAATCCGACTCC
This sequence comes from Clostridium sp. AF02-29, assembly GCF_934835585.1. Lineage (NCBI taxonomy): Bacteria > Bacillati > Bacillota > Clostridia > Eubacteriales > Clostridiaceae > Clostridium > Clostridium sp. AF02-29. Next base: position 22,296 of record NZ_CAKVZK010000032.1, read on the forward strand.
AATCGCTGCCATCAGTGCATCTCCATAAGCTGCCCCTATGTCTTCCTTTTGTCATTTTGCACAATAAACCATTTTCTTTTTTGATAAGAAAAAGCAATTTTCACAGTTCTTTTTTACGAATCTTTCCGCTTTCAGTCTTTGGAAACTCCTTTAGAAAGACAAATTCGCGTGGAATCTCATAATCTGCCAGTCTTTCTGCCAAAAATTCCCGAATTGCCATATTGGTACAACCACATTTTCCGCTGTCACTTCCGGCAATTTCTTCCCTTTCAGCTTCTTTCTCCCACACAATCCACACTTTCAGATAATCGCGCCCATGCTCATGGACTGCCTTCACTGCCGTCTCTGCCACTCCCGGAAATGTCCGCACCGCCTCTTCGATCCGGAGGGATGACACTTTTCTCCCATTTATGTTGCAGATATCATCATCCCTCCCATCAAAATAGAAGAGTCCCTCTGCATCTGTGTGACCGCAGTCCCCAATCACCGCGTCATTTCCAATTCCAAGAATTCCATACCGCGTTTTTACATGGAAATGGTCGTTTTCAATCCAGACATCCACCTCTGGAAATGCACGGCCAACCAGCGTCGTATCTTCTTTCATCTCACTTCCATGGATATAGGTAATATAGTTCAGCTCGCTGGCGCCATAATACAATGTAATCTCCGCTTCGGGAAATGCCTTTTTAAACTGCACTGCCTCCCCACCGCCCATACTCTGGGAGCCGCTGACAAAAGAAATAATCCGGTAATTGACCGCCTGTTCCCGCTCATAGATACGCCGCAGCGCCCGCAGCTTGACCGGAATCAGATAGACGCAGGTCGCCTGTTCTGCCTCGATCATCCGCTTCCAGAGGCGCGGATCAAAGGAATCCGCCGCAACGACGCTTCCGCCGGACGCAAGCTGCGCCATATAAAGGTTCAGGTTGCCCGTAAACGCCAGGCTCCCCTGCATAAACGTAATGCTTCCCTCTCCCATTTTGAAAATTTTATTCTGAAGCTTAAAAAAATCGTGCCAGCTTTCAAAGGAGCGGAACAATACTTTCTGACGACCGGAGGTTCCCGACGTCATCACACCCATATATGCCCCTTCCGGAGGTGTCACGTCACGCAATTCATCGGAAATTTTTACATCGGACGGTGCAATCACCGGAACCGTATTTCCGTCTCCATATGCCAGAAACTGAATAAGCTGATGCGCGATCGTCGGTTCCTGGATCCAGTGGATGTGACGTTTTCCCTGTTTTTCTTCTATCTCTTTCGGATGTTTCCTTACACGTTCTGCCGCCTCGATGAGCTCCCCGAACGTATAGCGCTCTTTCTCCGTGATCAGGGCTTCCCACTCTGGCGGGTATGCCCGGAGCGCATCCAGATATGTATTTATACGTTGTGTCTGTATTTCTTTCATGATTAATTCCTGTCTTTTACTTATTTTTATATAGAACTTTTTACCAATTTGAGCTTTTAAATTTACCACATTTACTTTTTATATCATTCAAGCACTGTCTTCATCTACTTCATTACTTTCTCCACCAGAATACTGCTTCCGATCCCTCCGGCGGCTGCCACGCAGCACATTCCCAAATGCCCATTTTTATGTTCCAGTGCTTTCATCAGATGCAGCAGAATCATTGCGCCGGAGACTCCATATGGATGCCCATAGGCAAGTGCCCCGCCCCAGATATTATAACGGTCTTCAATCCCCGGAAATGCACGTTCAAATAGAACATCAATAACGGCAAACGCTTCATTGACCTCAAAAGCATCGATCTCCTGATAAGAATGCCCCGTTTTTGCAAGTATCGCCTTAGCAGCGCTGACGGCTGATTTTGGGCTCATCATCGGATCATCCCCGATCGCTGTACCAAACCGGAAACGGCATTCTGCTTTCCGTCCCTGTTCCCGCAAAAACCGTTCCGAACAAAGTACCACAAATGCCGCGCCATCGTGCATCAGGCACGCATTTGCCGCCGTGATTTTCGTGCCATTTGGAAGCAGATACGGCAGGCGGTCGATCAGACGCTGGCTCATTGTCGGACGGATTCCCTCATCCCGGCTGCTGCCGTCGATGGAAACCGTTATATCCTCCAATATTCCCTCTTTGCGCGCCTGCGCCGCCCTCTTATGGCTCCGGAGCACCCAGGTGTCCATCTCTTCCTTAGAGACATTTTCCCGGATCGCAGTCTCCTCCGCGCCCTCTAACATAACCTGCTCGCCGCGCTTTCCCGGCACAAACTGTGCAACCGTATACACCTTTCCACCGTCATACTCCGGATGGTTCGGGGACATCATGCGGTACGGCTGTACCGAAGAACTCTCCATTCCCCCGGCAATGACCAGATCCGCCATCCCGCTCTCAATCTTGGCTGCTGCCGCGCTGATCGCCTCCAGCGCCGACCCGCACTGCAGATCCAAAGTAACCGCCGGAATCCGCTCTGGAAACCCTGCCGAAAGTGCCGCCAGACGCGTGATATTGCCGCCTCCCCCGACCGCATTTCCTCCTATTATATAGTCGATCGCATCGGTTGGAAGCTCAAATCGCGAAACCACCTCCCGCAGCACCTCCGCCCCCAGCTTTTCCGCCGGGATATGACGGTACATTCCATCTTTCACCCCGACGTAACTGCGCAAACCGCCCAGAATATATACGTGATTCATACTTTTCTCCTGTTTTTCTTCTATTCCTAATTAAAATTAAAGGGATGCGGCAACGGACTCCTCATGCCTCCTGGCTGCATTTCTGCACTAAAAGGCTGATTCTGTTCACTACCACATCCCATCTTTATTTTCTATCTAATTTCCAAATAAGCCCGTCCGCTTCAGCGCCTTTCCAAGTGCTACCGCTGCCACACACTTAACGATGTCCAGCGGAATAAACGGAATTATCGACTGCACGATAACTGCACCCCACGGCTGTCCGGTCACGTGTTTCATCCAGCCTGCACCGAATGCGTAAATCACCGGAATACCAACTACAATCAGGAACGCTGTCTGGAATGCAACATTTTTCCATTTCCGGCAAAACAGGGAAATCAGGAACGCTACAACCAGAAATCCGATATAGTAACCGCCGCTCGGTCCAAGCAGTTTTCCCGGTCCTGCGCTTCCGCCGCTGAATACCGGCACGCCGCATAAGCCTAACAGCAGCCAGCTCGCCATAACTAAAATGGTATCCTGTGGTGCAATCAGCAGACCGATCAGGTTGACAATCATCGTCTGCGCTGTGATCTTTGCATCCGAAAACGGAAGCGGAATCGCAATATACGAAGACACACTGATAAGAGCCAGCATCATCGCCAAAAGTGTAAGCCGCTTCGCGCTCCATGCGCCGTGTACGTTCACTGCACTTGTCTCTGAACTCATTATATATACCTCCTCAGTGATAAAATTCTAAGCCGTGTAATGCATTTTCCTATGAATCACACACAGAGAATCTTTGCTAGAAAAGAGTATATCGGAATTTCAAGGGATTGTCAACCTTGTTTTTATAAATGGTTTACATATGCACCCATAGCTCCTCTGCACCCACTTTATCATCGGCATCCCTATTTTTCTGTAATCGAAAGAATTTCTTTTCCCTCTTGCTTCGTTCTCAGATACACCGCGTTTCTTCCCTCCTGCCCCGAATCCGACAGATATACCTCCTCATCAGGACGAAGTGGGGCAAGAAAACGTACTTCCAGAGCGGTCTGTCCCTTCATCCAGCCCTTCTTCCACAGACGAAGCAGGCAGGCATTCATAACAAGAAACCCCGGCAGAACTGCCGCTTCTCCCTGATGGATCGGATTGGTATCTGCCGCCTCCCGGAGATATTCTTCCATCTGGCTGCGGCTAAATGCCAGCGTATCATCATCCTCACTTCCCAGTTCCGTAATTGCTTTCATGAGCGGCATTTTCTCTTTTTCCGGGACAAGGACGCTCTGGCGCGGTTTTACCAGCAGCACTTCCATCTCCTCATTTTCCCGTTCCTTTTCCTCCTCCGCTACCGCTATGCGGACCCGGATTGCCGAGCGACCTTTTTTGATGATTTCTGGAGTTAATTTGGTATGGCAAAACTCATTCTCCCCCTGTTTGGGCTGCCAGTCCAGATGAAGTGTAGTTGTGCCTATCATCCAGCCCTCGTATCCTTCCAATGTGGAGAGAGCGCGCTCAAAGCAAAGAAGCTTCTTTTTCAATCTATCATTCACGGTATTTTCGACCTCTTCGTTATAAATTGTAAATCTGACTCGCATGCACTTTTCTCTGCTCATTATACTAGATCTGTTCCAGAATCACAATATCCGAATCTCCCGCGTCTCCCCCTGATCCACCGGAATAAATCGGTCTTTTAAGCCCGGCGTCAGCCAGATCGTGCCGCTCTCGTCAATCAGGACTGCCTCATAGTCCTGATGCGCCGCCCAGTGTGCCGCTGCCTTTTCCCGTCCCATGACAAACAGGGCGGTCGAAAGCCCATCGCAGCGCAGTCCGCACGGTCCAATGATTGTCACAGAAATCAGCCCGCTATGCGCCGGCGCCCCAGTGGACGGATCCATGATATGCCAGTAAATTGTTCCGTCATCATCCGTGAAATAGCGCTCATAGCCGCCGGAGGTAATGACCGCCTCATCCTGCACCCTGACTCCGCCCAGATAGCCGTCGCTCTCCGGATCTTTGATGCCGACATACCATTTCTCGCCATCCGGTTTTGTTCCGATCGTCTGGATATTGCCTCCAAGACTGAACAGTGCGCTCGTCACGCCGTCCCCCTTCATGGTTTTTACCACCTCATCCCCGGTAAATCCCTTTCCGACGCCGCCTAGATCCACCATCATTCCCGGCTCGATCGACGCCGTATCTGCTTCTAAACCGACCAGACGATAATCGACCGATTTAAGCAGGCTTTCCCGCTCGCTCTCACTGGGGACCCGGTAATTTCCCGTTGTAAATCCCCAGCTTTGCACAACCGGGTAAATCGAAATATCGAGCGCACCATCTGTTTCTGCTCCCAGCACCAGTGCCTCCTGCATCAGATAACGCGTATCCGCTGAAAGTTCCGCTGTTTTCTCCTGGTTCAGATGAAAAATATCGCTGTTTTCCTGCGTTGTCGAAAACTCCCCTTCCAGCTCTTCCACCCGCCGTTTCACTTTTTCCTGCAAATTTGCACTTCCGCCGTAGGCGTCAAACTGCATCACAGTATCCATCGCAAACACCGTCCAGTTCTGCCCTTCTCCCGGATTCTGGTTCGAATTTGAGGGATTTTTCTCTAAATTTTCGTTTTTTTCTACTGCTGCCACATTTTCTGCCGTCTCTTCCGTAGACGCAGATAAACGAGGACGGTCATTCTGGACCGTCCCCGTTTGATCCGGCTGCGATGAAGCACCGCAGCCACACAGCAGCAGAGTTAATAAAATCCACCACTTCTGTTTCAATTTTTACTCCTTTAAATACAACTACTCTTCTTCAGAAACAGACTCTTCTTTCTCAGAAGCATCGCCTTTACCTCCGTCGGATTCTTCCTTATCAGAAGTATCATCTTTTACGTCACCGGTCTCATCCTTCTTGGAATCGTCACCAGTTTCGCCGGATTCATCTTTCGAATCATCCTTGTCAGCATCGCCTTTATCTGAAGTTTCGTCTTTCTTCTCATCCGAAGTATCCTTGGACTCGTCCGAATCCTCTTTCTTGTCCTCGTCTACTTCCGGTGCCTTGTTCGCATCGTCTGTCTCGTTCTTCTTATCGCCATCCGGTACATCTGCCTTGTTTTCGTCATTCGTCTTCGGCTCTTCCGGTGTCGTGTCCTCTGCCGGTGTTTGCTCCGGTGTGGTTACTCCCTCGGTTGGGGTGGTGACGATCTCGCTTGGGAGGACTTCGTCGGCAAGAAGCGTTTTGGATTCCTTGATTAATTTCCAGTTTTTATCAAGTTTGCACTCAATCGTTCCGTTATTCTTAGTGTAGATAAGAATTTCATTATCCTCTTCTTCACTCAATCCGGACGCTGAAACCTTTAAACAATCATAATTATCATTGCTATAAGATGTATCCGTTGCATGCGGTGCAAACTCACCACTTCCAAGGAACGAAGAAACGGATGCCTTGCTATACTCTGTTCCATTCACCTCAACCGAATCAATCTCCTTTAAGAAGGTTTTTAACTTTTCTCCCTCAACTCCATTGAAGCGAATCAGTAAATAATCTCCTGTCCAACCACTCTCTTTTACAACACTGGAAACCTCAATTTCTGTATCTGCTTTCTGGCTCTCAACTGTAACCGTGATCGACTGATTCTTGTAACCTTTTGCTTCGATCACAACCTCATTCAGACCACTATCCAGTGCGCTTGTCTGAATTGTCAATGTTGTACCATTTACTGCAAATCCAAGCGCAACATCTTCCTCCGCATCATTGCCAGTTACTTTTACAGACTTAATTGCTTTCAGATACTCTTCATCACCAGTCAGAACCAGCGGTTCTCCCTCATCAACCGTAGTGCTGCCTGTCAGTTCCGGTGCTGGAAGCAGTTTCTCTTCGTTACCCGCTAACTTCATATCCTTTGTAACTGTAAAGGTAAGCTCTTTGTATCCTTCTGCCTGGATCGTTACGTCGGTGCTTTCTTCGGTGCTGAAACCGTCTAAAGTGAAATCGATGCAATCAAAATCCTGTACATTGTTATATGGATCATCTGCATCTGTCATCTTCCATGTAGGGTTATACGAACTAAGGCTGTAAGCAGCTTTCGTATACTCTTTATTTCCAACCTTCACGGACGTAATCTTAGTCAAGTAGTCTTTTACACTCGTTCCCTTTGAAGCTTTAAAAGAAGCACGTCCAAAATCCGGATCAAATGACCAACTGGCTTTATGTTTGCTAAACTCCACTACTTCTGGAGCTGCCATCTCTTCCTTAATTTCTTCCTCTTCCTTCTCAACCACAAATTCACATCTCAGGGCCTCTGTGTAGTAATTCGAACGAAGTGTCAGTTTATAAGTTCCCGGCTGAACCTGGTGAAGAATCAGCTTCTTGCCATCCCCGGATACTTCATAGTAAACATCGTTGCTACTGGACACGCCCTTCGTGTAGATATTTCTCTCAACCGCATCTTCCTCGTCAGAAAGCAGGGTAACAGATTTCAGGTTCTTCAGGAAATCTCCCTTGCTGCCATTAACGGTAAATTCAGCATTTGCAAAATAGTAGGTCTTATTAGAATCTTCTTTTTTCTCAGCTGCAAACGCCTCTTTATCATCCGCATAATCAACGTTCAGCGATAAATCGTTTTCCAGCACCTTATCGTATGTAAATGCGATACTCTGGCTCTTATATCCCGTTGCATCGACAGTCAACTTATACTCCTCACCAGCCTTGAATACATCCGCCTCAATGGTAATGGTGCCTGCTTCTTTATCGATGGAATATTTGTCCTTGCTGAGTGCCTGCCAGTTTCCGTTGACAACGATACTCTGAACCGCCTCGATATACTCTGTATCCTCTGTCTGCAGGACTACCGGCTCGCCCTCTTTGTTCTGTACAACTGTAATCGCCGGTGCATCCTGACGGGAGAAGTTTCCATTGTACTGGATATCGCCGAGCAGACCATCTTCGAGAACCTCTTTTGCCGTTGCCGGATGATTCGGATCCAATGCTCCATTTTCACGGTAATCTGCAAATGGAAGCATTCTGTTCTCTTCGTATTTCTGATTCTCGCTCTTATTTACGTAGTCTGTCCATCTGAAGAAATCATCATCTCCAGTATCAAAGACTGCATCCGGAATCGCATTGTACCACCACTCCATCACTGCCTTGGACGCATCATTTTCCATCTTGGTCTGTTCAAGGAGATGTGCATTTACAAGCAGATCGGAATCAAAAATCAGGTTTGCAGAGATTGCAGAGCTTCCTGAGCTGCTGCCGCTGGAGCTTCCACTTCCGCTGGAACCAGTCGATGCGGTGCTGATACCGTCGAATCCGTATGCCGCCATTTTCTGGCCATTGGTCTGTTCCTTCTCTTTTACCGGCTCTGCGCCCGTTGTCACCTTGAAGCTCTTGGAGAATGACCGGAAACCATTTGCATATACCGTGATCTTGTAATTGCCCTTGTATGGCAGATGGTCTGTATTATCATTGTACAGAACAAATAAATCCTGGCTGTAGAGATACCAGTCATCGAGCATCTTAAGGTCGCTTACTGTTCCGTTCGGATCTTCCAGGGTCACACGCTCGATCGGTGTCTCAATTGCGTATACCAGATCGCTGACTGCAAAATGGAGATTCTTACCGGACTGCGGTGTTTCCTTAAGCTCCAGCGTCGGTACTGTCTCATTGACGACATGAATCGGGACGAGCGCGGAACCGCCTGCCGACGATACAACCCGCACATAATAACGTCCATTATTGTAGAAATTGCTCTGTCCTGTCTGGATAGTCAGCTGTCCAACGCGTCCCTGTCCGTGCGCCACATTCTTTTCACTGTCAAATACGAGGCTTGAATTGATTGTGTTCTTCTGCTCATCGTATTCAACCAGCTCCAGTTTGCGGATGCCGTCAAACCACTCTTTTTCCTCGTCTGTATTATAGTTAAACAGAATGGTAACGGCTGCTTTTCCATTTTTTGGAAGAACCGCATCCGGCGAATAGCTCGGATGAGTCTGTTTCTCTTCATTCAAGTTATAAGTAGTCTTTTTCGGAGAAATGCGGGGATTTCCGTTTTCATCGTAATTGGTCAGATAATAGTCCCAGTAAGCAACTGACTCATGCGTCAGAATCTTCTCAGGCAGATAGCCGTCGTTTTCCTCATATACAGCATCTTCCTGGCTCTCATTGCTCAGAACCACCGTCTCTTCCTTTGCCGCATCTTCTTTGCTGCTGACGGTTACTTTGCCCGGCGTACCGAGAAGCGCCAGTTTTGCCATACTTCCGTCATCTGTGATCGGCGTTAAAAGATTGGTTACATCTTTTCCATCGACCTTAACGACCGTATTGCCTGCATTGTATCCCTCATCAAATGCGATCGGAAGCCACCAGCCCAGGGAATTTACTTCGGTAAGCTTTGTCTTCGTCTCATCTACCAGCGAAACCATCTGCGGCTTGTCTGGATTTTCAGTGTTTCCGTTATCTCCGGCATTTCCGCCATTCTGATTTCCGTCATTCCCGGAATTACCGTTATTTCCAGAATTACTGTTATTTCCGGAATTACTGTTGCTTCCAGAGCCCCCCGAATGGCTGCCGCCGGAACTGCCGGAATTCCCCGAACCGCCTCCTGATACGCTGCTTCCGTTGCCGTCTGCTGCCGGGCTGCTCGCATAACCTCTATCCGCACGGGTCTGGACCTCTCCATTTTCATTGACCCACTGTCCATCCGCATTGACGCTGTAGCCGTCCGGCGTCCGACCTTCGGTGTGCATCTGACCATAGTTTTCTGCACTCAAGTTATCAAAATAATAGCATTTTCCATCAATCCACTGCCATCCGGTCACGGTCATACCTTCCGTTCCATCGGATGCAGTGCTGAAGAAATACCATTTTCCTGCATTGTCCTTCCACCAGCCGCGGCGCATCTGTCCTTCCACGCCATCGGCAGTTGTGTTCATATAGTACCGGCGTCCATCGACGGTGATCCATCCAGTCATCATCCGTCCGGTCTGCGGATCCAGATAATACCAGCCGCTCTCGGTCTTGACCCATCCAGTCTTAAGCGTTCCGTCCGTTCCCTGATATTTCCAGTCCTGTCCTTCCTGAATCCAGGCGCCGGTCTGTACTCCGGACTCCGATGCCGGTCCGGTTGAAGCATAAGCAGTACCTGCCTGCGCCGCCGCTAACACGGTTACCGCTGCCAGAATTGCCTGCCGGGATCTTCCCTTACCTTTCATACATATTCCTCCATATAATCTTTTGTAATATCTTACTCTCCGCACTGGATTAGGCATCCCTAACTCAGGCAGCCGAGGAGGTTAGTATACACTAATCTAATAAAATCTGTCAATTATTTAAATCTGTTTAAAAATGAGAATTTTTATCTATTTTTAATTGAATTTTATTCTCAATAAAGCATTACTTTTTTAGTTGCTAAAACTAACATGCAAATTTCTTTTTCCATTCAGCACATGTTAAGTCTCATTTTGCAGCGATTTTTTCCGCCTTTTTCCCTGATATTGCCTCGCTTGCCATGAATTTTAAAAAAACATATTTTGAGAATTTTTTTCTGTTTGCTTCATTTCGTATATTTTTATCCTTTTCGCACATACTCCATCTGTAAACATTTTGTCCCATTCCAGTCCCTTCGCGGTCACTGATATTGGCTTCTCTGATAGGAGATTTACACGATGCAGATTTCTTCATCCATTGAAAATAACCGGACTTTTTTTCAAAAAAAGCTCCGACCGGACATCAGTTTTGATGTCGTAGATCGGAACCTGATGATCGGCGGGCGCGATGCCTGCCTCTATTGTATTGATGGTTTTACCAAGGACGATACGCTTTTAAAAGTGCTGCAGGCGATGAGCAGCATTGAAACCGCCCAGATGCCTGACAATGCAAACGATTTTGCCGCCCTCTACCTCGCCTACGGCGAAATCGGGCTGGAAACGGATTCGGACGCGCTGATTATCCAGCTTCTCTCCGGTGTTCCTTTTCTTCTGATCGACGGGTATGCACAGGCACTCACAATAGACTGCCGCACCTATCCCGCCCGCGGAGTCAGCGAACCTGAAAAGGATAAGGTATTGCGCGGCTCGCGCGATGGTTTTGTCGAAACCCTTGTGTTCAATACGGCTCTGATCCGGCGGCGCATCCGCGATCCAAAGCTGCGGATGGAAATCATGAATATCGGGGAAAGTTCGCACACCGATATCGCCATCTGCTACATGGAAAACCGGGTGGACACCGAACTTTTAAACCGCATCCGCACCCGGATTCAAAAAGTGCATGTCGATGCCCTCTCGATGAACCAGGAAAGCCTTGCCGAATGTATTTATCCGCACAAATGGTTCAATCCGTTCCCAAAATTTCGTTTTTCAGAGCGTCCGGATACCTCCGCTGCCTCGATTCTGGAAGGAAATATCATCATTCTGGTGGACAATTCGCCATCCGCAATGATTCTGCCATCCTCTGTTTTCGATATCATCGAGGAAGCCGACGACTACTATTTTCCACCGCTGACCGGCACCTATCTGCGCCTGTCGCGCACGGTCATCTTTTTTCTGACCTTATTTCTGACACCGCTGTGGCTGCTTTTTATGCAGAATCCCGGCTGGATCCCGGAATGGCTCGCTTTTATCCGTGTCACCGACGAGATCCATGTGGCGCTGATCTATCAGCTCCTGATCCTGGAATTTGCCATCGATGGTCTGCGGCTCGCGGCAGTCAACACCCCCAGCATGCTGACGACACCGCTCAGTGTCATCGCCGGTATCGTGCTTGGAGAATACTCGGTCAAATCCGGCTGGTTCAACAGCGAGACGATGCTCTATATGGCGTTCGTCACGATCGCCAACTACTCGATGACGAGCTTCGAACTCGGCTACGCACTCAAATTCATGCGCGTCCTGCTCCTGATTCTGACCTTTTTCCTCAATCTCTGGGGCTTCATCGCAGGAACACTCATTGCCGTCGGCTGCCTTGTCTTTAACCGGACAATCGCCGGAAAAAGTTATATTTACCCGCTAATTCCATTTCACTGGAGTGAATTAAAAAAGCGGCTGCTCCGGAACCGGCTGCCGCATGAGGAGAAAAACGGGTAAGAATGTCGCATAAAATGTCCGCATACCCACAACTGCCCGGATGGTTCCGGGTACTGGCTGTGGTTTATGCGGACATTTTAACTTCTATATCTATCTTCTATTTTTCTTTCTTATACACTACCCCTTTCAGCACCTCCAGCGCCTCCTCATACCGCTCTGCCCCCATCGAGGCACAGGACAACAGGAGCTTCGGATATCCCTCTTGAAAATGATGCTCCTGTTTTTCCAAAAGACTCCCGACCGACTCCACCGGGCGGACGGCGACGCCTGCCTGTGCCGCACGCCCAGCAATTTCCGCCGATGTAAGCGGGCTGTCAAGCTCCATGAGAACCAGAAAACCGGCATCGCCCAGATGCGTTCGCGCTTTTTCTCCAAAAATGCGCCGCACCGCATCACACAAACACTTTGCCTTTGCCGCGTACAATTTCTTGGACTTTCGGATCTGGCTTTCCAGATGTCCGTCCCGGATAAACTGGCAGAGGGCAATCTGCTCTGCCTTGGACGCCGTCTGGTTATAAAAACGCCCCCGATCCTGATACCGTTTCAGCAGATCCGGCGGCAGGACCATGTAGCTCATGCGGATCGATGGCAGAAGCAGCCTTGAAAATGTCCCCAGATACACGACGCCCCGCCCGCCGGAAAGCCCCTGCAGGGACGGTGTCGGGCGGTTATAATAGCGGAACTCACTGTTGTAATCGTCCTCAATAATCAGCATATCCTCGCGCGCCGCATCCTTTAAAAGCTTCATCCGGTCACCCACCGGCATGACCTCGCCCCAGACTGTCATCTGCGATGGGGTCAGATAGCAAACACTTTTCCCTGTATGTCTCATTGCCTCTGACATCTGTTCGGATAACCCTGTTTTCATCTCTCTTGCACATACATCTGGCTTTTCTATTCCGCACAAATCCTTTTTTGAGGACTCAATCCTCCTATCATTATTTTCCCAATACTCTCTTATATCCCCGGTCCGAAACCCATAATCCTCAAAAATCTGGCGTCCCTGCCGGAACGACGGATTAAAAAACCATGCGCTGTTCCGCTCCCGCAGCATCGGGCATAAAATATGCAAGAGACTCTGCACACCCGCCCCCACTACGATACTGTCCGGCGTACAGATCACATTGCGGTGGCGCCCCAGATACGCACAGAGCGCCTCCCGGAATTCCCGCTCTCCCTGCGGTTCACCATAAGAAAGCAGCCGTTCATCCTGGCGCAGAGCGCTCTTGACATAGCGCCGCCATAAATCAAACTGGAAGCTCTCCCGATCCACATTTGAAGACGCAAAATCATACCGGATTTCCGGGCGTTCCTCCTGATGCGGCACACCATGCTCTATTTCCTCCCGGTTTGCAGCCGCCAGCACCGCATCCGTTACATAAAACCCGCTCTGCGGACGCGAAATGATATAGCCATCCGCCGCCAGCAGCATATACGCCGTCTCCACCGTCGTCCGTGAAAGCTGCAGCTGCAGGGAACATTTGCGGATCGACGGCAGCTTCGCTCCCGGCTTCATCTGCCCGGACACGATCAATTCTTTGTAATATTCATATACTCTCAGATACCGGCTCTGTCCCGGTTCGCTTAAATTCAGTTCCATCGTATTTCCTCTATCTATTTATGTAAACGGCAATGCACCGCATCGATCATCCGCATCATCCCATATCCCAGACAACCGCCCTCTTTCCGTCTTCACAATATTTTTCATCTCCACCACTTGTACCCCTTATATCCAACTGCCTTCCTCAATTATACCGTTTTCTCCTGCTTATAGGCAATCCCCAAAATTGAGTACTGTTACTGTTCACGCATACGTGCCCATTAACGGAAATTCCGAGGAAGAAATCAAAGAGCCGCTTCTTCCTAAGAAAGAAGAGATCCCCGCATATCCTCTCCACAAGGCTGTTCTATTAAATCCTCTATACAGATTTTTATTTTTCATTTGCGTTGATTTTTCACAAAAATACGGATATAATATATTATAACAAGGATTTAGGAGGTTGTTTTATGCTGATTCAATT
>NZ_CAKVZK010000033.1:0-35116 GCF_934835585.1 Clostridium sp. AF02-29
ATGGCGGGGAAGTTACGGAGCTTTTGTGGGACAAAGGGAATACCGTTGAGACGGTGGTTTCATTGACGCGGAAGAAATAAGATCCCAAAATGGATGAAATAAAACCAGATACAGCAGATTGCCAGGTACAGGAGACAGCTGTGCAGCGCCGGAAGAGGGAGACTTTACTGCGCGAACAGACGCCGGATGCCCTGTGGGAAGCGATTCTTGCATTTGAAGGGGCAATATTTTACACGGCGAAAGGGCTGGAATATTCGTACACGATCCGGGGCAACGAGATGTTTGTCAGCCGGAAAGAAAAGTCGGTCACGCGTGCAAGCATCCTGGTGGCGTATAAAAAAGCGCAGGAGCTTGGCTGCGTGACCGGACCAAAGCAGCTGGGAGTGTTTGGGGCAAGCTATCTGTATCCGGTGTTCCTGGGGCTGGGGATTATCTGCGCCAGTGCTGGTTGATTTCCGCCCCGAAAAACAGGATGCAGATGCAGGCGTACAGCCACAGCATCAGGATCACGACGGCGGTCAAGCTGCCGTACATATAAGAATAATTACCGAAATAGTTGAAGTAGATGGAAAATCCGTAGGAACATCCGATCCATCCGACGGTGGAAATCAGCGCACCGGGAAGCTGGAGACGGATATCCTGCCGTTCATAGGGCAGCCAGGTGTACAGCGCGACGAAAAAGAGCGTCAGCAGCGCCAGTGCAAGAAACGTCCGGAGACTAATCAGGCAGGAAACGAATCTGTCCAGCATCGGAAAGTAACGGAATAGCAGGCGCTGCAGGGAGGAACCGAACACCATCAGAACCAGGGAGAAAATGCACATCAGGAGAAAAACGATGGTATAGCCAGAGTTGATGATACGTCCTAAAAGGTAATTTCTGCGCTTGCGGCAGCCGATGATCCGGTTTAAGCCGCGCTCGATCCCAAGCATGCCGCGGGCAGCCGACCAGATGGTTGCCACGGTGGTAACCGAGAGCAGGGCGGCCGGGGATACAGTCTGGATGTCCTGGATTACCGATTCAATCAGCGGGTGGATGCTGGAGGGAAGAAGCTGTGTCATCACGTGCATCAGATCCTCCGGGCTGACGGCGGGGATGAGCTGGATCAGCGTCAGCAGAATCATGATAAAAGGTGCGGCGGAGAGAACGATAAAAAAAGAAGCCTGGGCGGCGTACACCGTGACTTCGTCTTTGATGAAATCGTTGTAAATCCGTTTACAGTTCAGGAGAAAAGAAAGCATGGAAAACCTCGCTTGATTTATGTTATTAAGAAAATATCCGTAACCGGCTCATTTCCCTTTGAAGAATGGCTGACGATAGGTGAATGCCATTTCAGTGTTATTAAAAGTATATTATCATGAGGTCGAAAAAATAGCAACGGATTTGCCTGTCTTGACGAAAACACCGGTTTCCCGTATGATAACAGGATAGAAATGATTCGGGTCTACAGGACATAAGGATGGCAGTGATGCGGACAGCAGCAAAAATCAGCCGGCAGCCAATTGGAAAATGGGACATGGGAGGAAACAAAATGATCGCAATCACAGCATGTGCGGCGGCACTGGCAGCCGTGACAGAGGGGCTTTTGCTCCGCTCGGGATATGAAAAAAAACATTTTGTGACCGACCAGTATGAGATAGAGAGTCCGAAGCTGCCGGATGGCGCTGCGTTTCGCTGCGTATTTTTGTCGGATCTGCATGATAATGTGTATGGAACGGACAATGAGCCGCTGGTGGCAGCGATCCGCGCATTCAAGCCGGATGCGGTGCTGATCGGCGGCGATATGATGATCTGTAAAGGAAAAGGAGATTTAACTGTCACGGTATCGCTTCTGGAAAAATTGACCTCCTTTGTGCCGGTTTACTATGCGAACGGAAATCATGAGGAGCGGATGAACCGGGAGCGGGATGTGTACGGAGATTTGTATGATCGGTTCCAGATGGAATTAAAACGTCTGGGGGTTCATTATTTGTCGGATCGGAGCGAGGAGATCAATCCGTGGATCCGGGTAACTGGGTGCAATTTGCGGGAGATATATTATAAGCATCATTTCACGGTGCCGGAACTGCCGATGGAAGAGCTTTCGGAGCGGGTTGGAACTGCGGCAGAGAAGACGTGTTTTCATCAGATGAAAGAATCGTTTTCTCCTGACTTGGCGGAAAAGGAGCGAGAAGCCGGACATGAAATGTATGAGATATTATTATTTCATTCTCCCCTCTTTTTTGAGACCTGCCGGAAATGGGGCGCGGATCTGACGCTTTGCGGACATTTCCACGGCGGAACCATCCGGATCCCGGGGCTGGGAGGCGTGATGACGCCGCAGTACCAGTTTTTCCTGCCATGGTGCGCCGGACGGTTTGATGCGGACGGAAAGACGATGATCGTCAGCCGGGGGCTTGGGACACATTCGATCAATGTGCGGCTGAATGACCGGCCAGAGCTGGTTTGTGTGACGTTGCGGGGAAAACAATATTGTATGGAATAACTCTTCGGCACAGGTGGATGTATACGGAATTTGGTATATGATTGTAGAAAAAGCTGGCTAAAAGAAGGAGTTCGGAAAGAATGGAAATTTCCTATAAATTAGATAATTTTGAAGGACCGTTGGACCTGTTGCTTCATCTGATTGAAAAAAATAAAGTAAGTATCTACGATATTCCGATCGTCCTGATTACGGAGCAGTATCTGGAATATGTTAATCAGATGGATCATGAGGATCTGGATGTGGTCAGCGATTTTCTGGTGATGGCGGCGACGCTTCTGGACATCAAATCGCGGATGCTCCTTCCGAAGGTGGAAAAAGAAGAGGAAGAAGACGAGGAAGATCCGCGCGCCGAGCTGGTGCGCCGGCTGTTGGAATATAAGATGTATAAATATATGGCGCAGGAGCTGGAAGAGCGGGAGCAGGAGGCAGAGCTTCTCTTTTTTAAGGAACCGACGATTCCCCGGGAGGTGGCGAAATATGAAGAACCGCTGGATCTGGACAAGCTTCTGGATGGTCTGACGCTGGCAAAGCTGCAGAAAGTGTTTGACGCGGTCATGAAGCGGAATGCCAATAAGCTTGACCCGGTGCGAAGCCGGTTCAGCACGATCCGCAGGGAACCGATCAGCCTGGAGCAGAAGGTAAGGTCGGTGCTTTCTTATGCGCGGGAACACCGTCATTTTAAATTCAGCGATGTGCTGGAGAGGGAATCCGATCGCCTGGAGATAGTCGTGGCGTTTCTGGCAGTGCTGGAGCTGATGAAGATGGGACGGATTCATCTGGTGCAGGAAAAATTGTTTGATGAGATACAGCTCGATACGGTGGATGTGGATGAAACGGAAGACGAGGCAGAGCTGGAACTTTCGACGGAGGAAGGAGAAGAGTATGCCAGAATTAGATGAAAAACGCGAGGAAGCCATCGTGGAATCGGTTCTCTTTACAATGGGAAAATCGGTTGAGCTGCGCCAGCTTGCGGCGGCGCTCGGGACGGATACAGAGCGCGCGGAAGCGGCGGTCAGACGATTACAGAGCCGTTATGAGGCAGAAAAGCGGGGCATGCAGATCACGCAGCTGGAGGACAGCTGGCAGATGGCGACCCGCGCGGAATATTATGAGAATCTGATCCGGGTGGCAGCGACGCCGAAGAAGCAGATTTTAACGGATGTTGTGCTTGAGACACTCTCGATCATTGCTTATAAACAGCCGATCACGAAGCTTGAGATTGAAAAGATCCGCGGGGTTAAATCGGATCACGCGGTCAATAAACTGATTGAGTACAATCTCGTTTACGAGGTAGGGCGTTTGGATGTGCCGGGACGTCCGGCATTGTTTGCGACGACGGAGGAATTTTTGCGCCGGTTTGGAGTCGGATCGACGAAAGAACTGCCGGAACCGGCACCGGGACGAATCGACGAGTTCCGCATGGAGGCGGAGGAAGAGCTGAAGTTTGAGGGGAAACTGCCAGAAGAGGCAGAGAAGGAAATGAAATATTAACGTTTTCTTAACAATATTCATTCAATTCTGACATTAACAGATTCTTAACATCATATTTCTGTATTTTCTTGTAACTTTTTGTAGCCAACGTGGAAAATGAGGTCAACACAAACAAACAAGCAGCTCTTTCAAATCGCTACATAAATGAAAGAAGCCAGCAAAACAAAAGGGGGAATTGTTTATGTTGACACTTGAGCTTGATATGTATCAGGCGTGTGCTCTTGGCGCACTGGTCTACTGTCTGGGAAGATTGCTTGTACAGAAGCTGCCTTTCCTGAGCAAGTATTGTATACCGGCTCCGGTTGCGGGCGGTGTCGTATTTGCATTCGCTCATCTGGCGTTGTATGCAACAGGAGTTCTGGAGCTTTCCTTTGATACAACCTTACAGAGCGTATTTATGACGATCTTCTTCTGCAGCGTCGGTTTTACCGCCTGCTTCCGTCTGTTAAAGAAGGGCGGCGTTCAGGTATTTATGTTCCTGGCGCTGGCAGTTGGTATCTGTATCGTGCAGGATGCAGTCGGCAGCGGTCTGGCAGCAGCGTTTGGTCTGAATCCGCTTCTCGGCTTATGTATGGGTTCTATGCCGTTAGTTGGAGGTCACGGAACGAGTGGTTCCTTCGGACCGCTTCTGGAGCAGGAATACGCAGTTGTAGGCGCAACTACAGTTGCCTTGGCATCCGCTACATATGGTCTGGTATCCGGCAGTATGATGGGTGGTCCTATCGCCCGTGCCCGTGTTGAGAAACACCATCTGAAATCAACCGCAGCCGAGGAAGGCAATGCAGTTGACGAAGTAGCATCGCCGATCGACGGTCAGAAATTTACCACTGCGGCTGTATTCCTTGCAGTTGCAATCGGTGTTGGTACCTTCATTTTCGCGTTCTTTAAGAGCATTGGTCTTACATTCCCGACTTACATCGGTGCGATGCTGGCAGCAGCTGCTATCCGTAACATCTGGGATGTACAGCACAAAGATCTTCCGATGGAAGAAGTTGACGCACTGGGCGGTCTGTCCCTGAACCTGTTCTTAGCGATGGCAATGATGAGCCTGAAGCTGTGGCAGTTAGCAGCTCTGGCGCTTCCGATGATTGTTATCCTGTTAGTTCAGACGGTTGTTATGTTCCTGTATGCAAACTTCCTTGTATTCAACATCATGGGCCGTGATTACGAGGCAGCTGCAATGACCACCGCATTCTGTGGTTTCGGTATGGGCGCAACCCCGAACGCAATGGCAAACATGAGAGCACTGGTAGAGCGCTATGGTCCGGCTCCGCGTGCATTCTTCATCGTACCGTTAGTAGGAAGCTTATTCGTAGACTTCTTTAACTCCATGGTACTGACTACTTTCATGAACCTCTTATAATTTGATGGCTGGTTCAGCAAAGTATCCATTTAAAATATTCTGATATTGAAGTAGCTCCAACCTATTTCCTTCCCGGCGGTTCTGGATTTCCAGGCCGCCGGGATTTTTCGCGCGCAACGAGCGAAAGTCCGTGCCTGCACGAATTAATACTTTCGGAAAACGCGCGCGTGTGGTATTATAGAGAAACTGGAAAGTTGAAAAATATTTTTCGGGGAGGTGCTTTGTGAAAAACAAACCTGCAAGGCAGCCATTACCAGATAAAATGTGACATAAGAAAGGATTTCATACAGATATGAACAGCATGAACATAAAGATCAAATATTTCACAGACGCCATTGACCGCCTCGCCTACATTGACGGCAAATCTGACTGGATCGACCTGCGTGCGGCGCGTGAGGTGGTGCTGAAAAAGGGTGATTTTGCCCTGATTCCGCTTGGCGTGGCGATGGAGCTGCCGAAGGGCTATGAGGCGCATGTAGTTCCGCGCAGCAGTACCTTTAAAAATTTCGGCATCATCCAGACCAATCATATGGGTGTGATCGATGAGAGCTACTGCGGGGACAACGATCAGTGGCATTTTCCGGCATATGCGCTGCGTGATACAGTGATCCATGTCAATGACCGCATCTGCCAGTTCCGCATCATGGAGCATCAGCCGAAGATCGTATTTGAGGAGACAGAGAAACTTGACAATAAAGATCGCGGCGGGATCGGAAGTACGGGAAAGAATTAATAAAAAGGTTTGGTAAAAAATGAAGCAGATAAAGAGGTTAAAACGAGGAAAAATAAGTCTTTTTCTGGCGGCAGCGGTGCTTTCACTGGGCATCCTTTCCGGCTGCGGCGCTGAATCGAAGGAAGCGAAAGAAGCGCGTATGACCGGAATCGAGCAGTTAAATGCAGGTAATTATCAGGATGCGATCGATTCGTTTGGAAAAGCGCTGGATGAGAGCGATGGGATTGTCAATTCTTTTGAGCTGGATGTTTTAAAATACCGCGGCGAGGCAGAATACAAACTGGCGGATTATAAGGCGGCAGCGCAGACCTATGGAATTCTGGCGGAGGTAGACGGCGGAAAAGCGGAATACCTCTATTATAAAGCGGCATCGGAGGCAGCAGCCGGACAGGCGGAGGATGCCGAAAAGGATTTTGCGGCAGCGGAGGAAAAGGCGAAGAACAGCAAAAAGAGCAGCGCCGCGGCTCCGGGTGTGAGTCTGGCGTTTACGGCGCTTGCGTCGGCGGCGCGGGATGCCGGGGATAGTGAACTCGCAGCCCAGTACTGCAATCAGGCGATCGAGCGCGGCGTGTCGGGGCCGGAGATTTATAATCAGCTTGCGATCAGTGAAATGGAGGCTGGCGATTATGAGAGCGCGATGTCCCATTATGAGGAGGCGCTTTCGCTGGCGGACAGTGAGACGGCGCTGGTAATCCGGCAGAATATTGCGGTTCTCTATGAGAAAGAGGGCGATTTTGCGAAGGCGCTGGAACAGTTTAAGGAGTGCCAGGCAGCCGGTGCGGACACACCGGAGGTGCAGAAGGAAATCCGTTTTCTGGAAAGCCGGTAAATATTGGAGGTAATATGGCAGAATTGTTCGATATGAAAGAACTGGAGGAGCGCGTCATTCTGGTGGCGGTCAGCACCTCTGATGAAGATGATACGGAGGCGTCCTTGGATGAGCTGGAGGAACTGGCGGATACCGCCGGGGCGACGGCGATCGGGCGTCTGGTGCAGAACCGGGAGAAGATTCATCCAGGCACCTATCTGGGCAGTGGAAAGATCGGGGAACTGCGGGAGATGGTCTGGGAAATGGGCGCAACCGGCGTGATCTGCGACGATGAACTGTCCCCGGCACAGCTTCGCAATCTGGAATCGGCGCTGGATACGAAGGTAATGGACCGGACGATGGTCATTCTCGATATTTTCGCGGCGCATGCGACGACGAGTGAGGGAAAAATCCAGGTTGAGCTGGCACAGCTGCGTTACCGCGCAGCGCGCCTGGTCGGACTGCGCAGTTCCCTGTCCCGTCTGGGCGGCGGTATCGGTACGAGAGGACCGGGTGAAAAGAAACTGGAGATGGACCGCCGTCTGATTCATGAGCGGATCGGGCAGCTAAAGTCGGAACTGGAAGATGTCAAACGCCACCGCGAGGTGACAAGAAAACAGCGCGACCGGAAATATACGCTGTCGGCGGCGATCGTCGGCTACACGAATGCCGGTAAGTCAACGCTTTTAAACACCTTGACGGGTGCAGGAATCCTGGCACAGGATAAACTGTTTGCGACGCTGGATCCGACGACGCGTGGATTAAAGCTGGCGAGCGGACAGGAGATCCTGCTGACAGATACGGTCGGATTCATCCGCAAACTGCCGCACCATCTGATCGAGGCGTTCAAGAGTACGCTGGAGGAGGCACGTTATAGCGATATTGTCCTCCATGTGGTCGATGCGTCGAACCTGCAGATGGACACGCAGATGTATGTCGTATATGATACGTTGCGTCAGCTGGAGATCGGCGATAAGACGGTGGTAACAGTCTTTAACAAGATGGATCAGGTGGAGCAGCCGGAGACGCTGAAAGATCTGCATTCTGATTATCAGGTGCAGATTTCTGCGAAGACGGGCGCGGGGCTGGATGAGCTGAAGGATATTCTGGAAATGATTCTGCGAAACCGCAAGATTTATCTGGAAAAGGTATTTTCCTACCAGGAAGCCGGACGCATCCAGACGATCCGCAAATACGGTCAGCTTTTAAAAGAAGAGTACCGGGAAGATGGCATTTACGTGGAGGCGTATGTGCCGACGGAGCTCTACGCAGGGCTGATGCGCTAACAGGCAGATGCGTACAGATCCATACGGTAAAGAGGTGTGCGGGGAAAAACCGTATGCCTCTTCTTCATGTTTTGGCGGATGCTAAGAAGTTGTTAAGATGAAGAGAAAAGAGATGACAGGGCACAGGCTGCTTGTGTCGGATAGAATGACCGCACAAGTTTGCAGACATCTGGGATAAAGGAGTTAGAAGATACAGAATGGAACAGAAGGGACAAAACGGACAGGAACAGATTCTCGTCGGAATTGACGTTGGCTCAACGACGACGAAGGTGGCAGTGATGGAGGTGGCAACGGGGAAAGTCCTGTTTTCGGACTATACACGCCATCACTCGGATCAGCTTCAGAGTGTGTCGAGAGCTGTAAAATTGGTGAAAGAGACGATTGCGGGGCGGTCATTTCTGACGGCGATGACCGGTTCGGGCGCAAAGCACCTCTCGGAAGAGCTGAGGATCCCTTATGTACAGGAGGTAGTGGCGAACTCGATCGCCTTGAAAGCCATGTACGGGGAAATCGGAACGGCGATCGAGCTGGGTGGACAGGATGCGAAGATTATCTTTTTCCAGAGGGATAAACGGACGGGCGAGCTGCAGGTCGCAGATATGCGGATGAACGGAAGCTGTGCTGGCGGTACAGGTGCGTTTGTGGATGAGATTGCTTCTCTTCTTAAGACACCGGTTGAGGAATTTGACGCGCTGGCGGCACAGGGAACAACCGTATATGATATATCCGGACGGTGCGGCGTGTACGCCAAGACCGACATCCAGCCTCTTTTAAATCAGGGGGTTAAAAAATCAGATTTGGCGCTTTCCTCCTTCCATGCGATTGCTAAACAGACGATCGGCGGTCTGGCACAGGGACTTTCGATCGAGAAGCCGGTCGTCTTTGAGGGCGGTCCGCTGACCTTTAACCGGACGCTGGTGCGCGTGTTTGCTGAACGTCTGGACCTTCGGCCGGAGGAAATTTTAAGTCCGGACCGGCCGGAACTTCTGATTGCCTGCGGTGCGGCGCGTGCGGCAGTGAAGCTTTTTTCGAAGGAAGAGGCGCTCGCCACGGCAGACGGACTGTTAGATCGGATCGAGAAGGTGCGTGCGGCGCGCGAGGAAGCAAAGAAACAAAGTGAAGCCGGAAATGGCGATGAGATGGCGGAGGGCACGTTCCGTTCCCGTCCATTTTTTGCCGACCAGGCGGCGCAGACGGAATTTCAGGAGAGACACAGACGCCCGGAACGAAAAACAGTATATCCGCGGTCAGGCAGTACGCTGCGGGCATATCTGGGTATTGATTCGGGCAGTACGACGACAAAATTTGTCCTGTTAGATGAGAATGAGGAACTTCTGGATTCCTTTTATGCGCCGAATCAAGGCGATCCACTGACGGTGGCAAAGAAAGCACTGATTGCGATGCGGGAAAAGTATGCGTCCCACGGCGTGCGGCTGGAGATTTTGGCAGCCGGGACGACCGGTTATGGAGAAATGCTGTTTTCACGCGCATTTTCGGCCGAGACACACGCGGTTGAGACGGTGGCACATGCGCGTGCGGCGGCAAAATACACGCCGGATGCGACGTTTCTTCTGGACATCGGCGGTCAGGATATGAAGGCAATCTGGCTGGACAATGGCGTTATCACAAATATTGTCGTGAATGAAGCTTGCTCATCCGGCTGTGGGTCGTTTTTGGAAAATTTTGCATCCTCCCTGCATATTCCGGCGCGGGAGATTGCTGAAAAGGCATTTTCTTCGCAGCATCCGGCTGCGCTCGGAAGCCGCTGTACCGTCTTTATGACGAGCAGTATCGTGACGGAGCAGAGAAATGGAAAGCTGCCGGAGGACATCATGGCGGGGCTGTGTCGTTCGATCATTGAAAATGTATTTACAAAGGTTATCCGTGTGTCGAACCTGGATTCTCTGGGAAAGAGGATTGTCGTACAGGGCGGAACGTTTGAAAATGATGCAGTTCTCTGTGCGCTGGAACAGTATGTTGGCCGCCCGGTGATCCGGGCGCCGTATCCGGGCATTATGGGGGCGATCGGTGCGGCGCTTTTAGCGAAGGAAGAGGCAAAGAGCCGGAAACAGCCGCATTTTATTGGTTTGGATCAAATGGAGTCCCTGACCTGGCAGCAGGAGGCGAACGTGCCGTGTCCGTTCTGTATGAACCATTGTCAGCGTGCGGTGGTGCGGTTTTCGAATGGAACCTCATGGATCACGAACAACCGTTGTGAGCGGGGCGAGATTCTTGGCGATCCGAAGGATGTGAAGGTGCGCGAGCGACTGAAAATAGCGTCCGAAAACCGGAATAAAGTGCCAAATCTCTATAAATTGCGGGAAGAACTCCTGTTTGCAGATTATCTGGATCAAGCGGAAGAGGGGGATGCATCGTCTGCAAAAAGTCATTCAGAGCGGGCAGCCGTTAAGACTGGTCTTGTGCCGAAGGCTGTGTCTGATACTGTGCGGCGAAATATAACCATCGGTCTGCCGCGCGTCCTTGCTTTCTGGGATACGATGCCGTTCTGGACGACGTTCTGGCGTTCGCTGGGCTTTGAAATTCAGATTTCATCCCCGAGCACGCACAAGATGTTTGAGGAAGGCTTAAGCGCGGTAACTTCAGATACCGTCTGCTTTCCGGCAAAACTGGTGCACGGGCATATCCGCGATCTGGTAAAGAAGAAAGTGGATCGTATTTTTATGCCGTCGATTGCGGCGATCGGATCGGAAAATACGGAGTCAACGAGCGAGTCCATGTGTGCAGTCGTGAAGGGATATCCGCTTGTGATCTGCAACTCGGATTCTCCGGAGAAACAGTGGGGTATTCCGTTTGATGCACCGTTATTTTACTGGTACAGGGAGGAAGATAAAGAACGTCAGCTTATTACATATATGGAACAGACATTTTCCATCCAGCCGTCGGAAACGAAAAAGGCGGTTCTTGCAGGAAATGATGCGATGCGGCAGTTTGGGAGCCGCCTGAAAGAGGCGGGAGCGAAGGTTCTGGAAGAGGTGGAAAAAGAGGGGCGCTATGCGGTGGTGCTGGCGTCAAGACCGTATCAGAACGATGCGCTTGTCAACCACAGCCTGCCGGAGCTTTTGACCGAGTTCGGCGTTCCGGTTCTGACGGCAGATTCCGTTCCGGGCATTGAAAATGTGGATTTAAGCCACAGCCGTCTGGATGTCGTAAACAATTACCACGCGCGGATGCTGGCGTCTGCGGTTCTGGCGGCACAGAGCCAGAATCTGGAATATGTCCAGTTTGTAAGCTTTGGATGCGGGCATGACGCATATTTGTCGGATGAGATTCAGCGTATGATGCGGGAAATCTCCGGAAAATCACCGCTGATCCTGAAACTTGACGAGAGCGAGGTACAGGGACCGCTGCGGATCAGGGTGCGTTCCTTCCTGGAGACGATCAACATGCGGCGGAAGAAGCGGGAGATGGCGGAGAGGCTGCAAAACCAGCCTGGAACAAGCCGACAGGAGAATGCGGGCGGCGGAAATGAATGCGGGACGGCTGCGCTGGGACCAGACATTCAAAAATCCTGGCAGGTTCACGAACTTTCGGATCCATATCCGGTTAAATTTGAGGTGGAAGACCGCAAGAAGCGCACGGTTCTGGTCCCGAACACCTCCCACGCGTTCTGCCGGATTATGTCGGCGGCGTTGAAGACACAGGGAATCCGGGCAGTTCCGCTGGCGGTCGGCAGGGAAGAGGCGATCCGCCTCGGAAAGCAGTATGTCCACAACGATATCTGTTTCCCGGCGCAGATTGTCATCGGCGAGGCGCTGGCAGCACTTCGGAGTGGTCAGTATGTGCCATCTGAGACGGCGATCGGTATGGGAAAATACATCGGTGACTGCCGCCTGACCCATTACAGTGCGCTGCTTCGCAAGGCGCTTGACGACGCCGGCTACCCGGAGGTGGCGATTCTGACGAACGATGACGTCGATTATCATGATCTGCATCCGGGCTTCCGGATGAACCTTATGTCGGCGATCCGTCTGGCGGGAGCGCTTCCGATGATCGATATTCTGGAAGAGCTACTTCGCAAGATCCGCCCGTATGAGAAGGTTTCCGGAAGCAGCGATCAGGCATTTGACGAGGCGATGGATTTCGTCGTGGATGGTCTGGAGCAGCATGGACTTTCAGGTGCTCTGCGAGGCTTTAAAAAGGCGATCCAGCGGATGAATGCGATTAAATATGACCGGAGCCAGCCGCGCCCGCGCGTCCTGATCGTCGGCGAGTATCTCCTCAATTTCCATCCGGGCGCGAATCATGAGATTGAGCGCTACCTGGAGAAAAATGGATTTGAGATTATCGAGGCGCGGATGACGGATGTTATCCGGAAAACGTATTTCTGCCAGGATGAGCAGATTCGGACGTATCATCTGAAAAAGCCGTTTGTCAAGAAAAACTGGTACCATGTGGCGAACCGGGTATTTGACGCTGCGCACGCGGCAGCGGATCGGATAGCGAAACAGCATCCGCTCTATACGCCTGTCTGCCGCCTGCCGGAACTGGTAAAGGAAAGTGACCCGATCATCCCGCACACCTTTGACGCGGGCGAGGGCGTGCTGATTCCGGGTGAGATCCTGCACCATGCGGAGCACGGCTGCCGGGCATTTGTGATTTTACAGCCATTTGGCTGTCTGCCAAACCATGTGGTAGGACGCGGCATCGTAAAAAAAATGCGGGAAATGTACCCGGACGCCCAGATCCTGCCGCTTGACTACGATCCGGATGTGAGCTTTGCCAATCTGGAAAACCGCCTGCAGATGCTGATTATGAATGTGAAAGAAAGAAGCGTGGACACGGTTGCCCTGCCGGACGCGGGGCAGAGGAACCCCGTGGAGACTATGAATAGAAAACAGAAAAACGCCGATAATAAAAAGCAGAAAGTTTCCTGATTTCGGGTTAGACAAAAATAGAAATCACATAAGCCCACGCGGCGGAAAGGAACGAACTATGAAACATCTGGAAATTGAAAAGGTGATTGGACGGGAGATTGTTGATTCGAGAGGAAATCCAACCGTGGAGGCGGAGGTTTATCTGTCAGACGGAAGCATGGGGCGCGGCACGGCACCGAGCGGCGCATCGACGGGTGAATTTGAGGCTCTGGAGCTGCGCGACGGCGACAAGGCGCGTTTCGGCGGAAAGGGCGTACAGAAAGCAGTCCAGAATGTGAATACCGTGATTGCAGAAGCATTAAAGGGAATGGATCCGGCGGATGTCTATGCGGTTGATAAAGCGATGATCGAGGCGGACGGAACAAAGGATAAATCCAAACTGGGCGCGAATGCGATCCTGGCGGCTTCGATCGCGAGCGCACGGGCGGCAGCCAATGCGTATGGTCTTCCGCTGTACCGTTTTCTCGGCGGCGTATCTGGAAACCGTCTTCCGGTCCCGATGATGAACATTTTAAACGGCGGCGCGCATGCGGCAAATACCGTCGATGTACAGGAATTTATGATTATGCCGGTTGGCGCGGAGAGCTTTTGCGAGGGACTCCGCTGGTGTACCGAGGTGTTCCATGCGCTGGCAGCATTGCTTAAAGAGCGCGGACTGGCAACCTCCGTCGGCGATGAGGGCGGTTTTGCACCGGATCTGGGAAGTGACGAAGAAGCAATCCAGTGCATCTTAGAGGCAGTGGAGAGAGCCGGATATAAGCCGGGCGAGGACTTTGTCCTGGCGATGGATGCGGCATCCAGCGAGTGGAAGAGCGGCAGGAAGGGCGAATATCTGCTTCCGAAGAGCGGCAAACACTTCACCTCCGAGGAGCTGATTGCACACTGGAAACAGCTCTGCGGGAAATACCCGATCGCCTCGATCGAGGATGGTCTGGACGAGGAGGATTGGGAAGGCTGGCAGAAGATGACCGCAGAACTCGGCGGACAGGTGCAGCTGGTCGGCGACGATCTGTTTGTAACAAATACCGGGCGCCTGGAAAAAGGTATCCGTCTCGGCTGCGGCAATTCGATCCTGATTAAGCTGAACCAGATTGGATCCGTCTCCGAGACACTGGCGGCAATCAAGATGGCACATAAGGCAGGTTACACGGCGATTGTATCCCACCGTTCCGGCGAGACCGAGGATACGACGATCGCAGATCTGGCGGTTGCGTTAAATACCTGCCAGATCAAGACGGGCGCACCGAGCCGGAGTGAGCGCGTGGCAAAATACAACCAGCTTCTGCGGATTGAGGAAGAGCTGGGAACCGGCGCACAGTATCCGGGGAAGGCGGCATTTAATAAAAAATAAGTTATCTTTTTTACGGGATATCGTACAGACAAGCAATCTGTTACATTGCATAAAATGTGTGAGTTGTTCCGAAAACTAATGCATTTCTTCGGAAACAGACAAAAATCATCTGGGAAAATGCTGGATGGCGTCGAGGCAAAGGAAAATAGAATACAACTTTGAAAGGGAATACGTTTTACCGTACAACTGGAACGGAGAGAAACGTATTCCTTTTTGTTTTGCATTAGACCGAAAAAGGAATATTGCTAAAAGTTTGACAATATTTTAAAAAATATTCGTTTTTTTACGAAATTTATTGACAAAACAGCGGGAGTAATTGTAAAATAACTGTAAAGCAAATATGAAAAAAGAATTTATTTTTTTTAAACGAATGGAAAAACGTTTTACCAAAGGAATGGTCCGGCGGATAACGTATTTCATATAAAAAAGGAGGATGAAAGAATGAGAAAAAGAACATTAAGCATTGTACTTGCAGCAGCAATGTGCGCCAGCTTAACAGCCTGCGGCGGTGGCGGAAGCACTGCTGAGACAACGGCAGCTGACAGCAGCAATACCGAGACGAAGGCAGCCGACGCTTCAGAGAAATCTGACAAACCGCTCCGTGTATGTGTTGTTTACACCGGAAACTTAGGTGATAAGAGCTACAATGACTCCTGCAACATGGGTGCACAGAAAGCAGTTGAGGATTTCGGCATTGAGCTTAAGAGTCTTGAGGGTACCACTGCTGAGGAGTGGAAAGCAAACCTGCTTCAGGCTTGTGATGATGGCTACGATTTAATTATCGGTGCTTCTTCCAACATCGCAGATTACATCACTGAGAATGCTTCCAGTTATCCGGATACCAAGTTCGCAGTTATCGATACAACCGTAGATCTGCCGAACGTTGAGTCTATCAGCTTTGCTCAGAATGAGGGCTCCTTCCTGGCAGGTGCAGCAGCAGCTATGTTTACCACCAAGACTGATATCCCGAATGTCAATGAAGATCATATCATCGGCTGGGTAGGCGGTATGGATATTCCGGTACTTCATGACTTCTATACAGGCTATGAGCAGGGTGCGAAGTACATCGATCCGGATATCAAGATTCTTCAGGCTTTTGCAGGAAGCTGGACGGATCCGTTAAAGGGCAAAGAGCTGACTTTAGCACAGTATGAGCAGGGCGCTGATATTGTCATGAACGTAGCATCCGGTACCGGTGTTGGTATTCTGGAAGGTGCAAAAGAAGCTGACAAATACGCAATCGGCGTTGACTTAAACCAGGATTCCGATCAGCCTGGACATATTCTTACTTCCATGGTTAAGAGAGTTGATAATGCCTGCTAC
Source organism: Clostridium sp. AF02-29 (assembly GCF_934835585.1). NCBI lineage: Bacteria > Bacillati > Bacillota > Clostridia > Eubacteriales > Clostridiaceae > Clostridium > Clostridium sp. AF02-29. The sequence goes on from NZ_CAKVZK010000033.1 coordinate 15,734, forward strand.
CTGGTTATCCAGTCTGCAGTAGATGGAACCTTTGAGGGCGGCACAACTAAATATCTGGCACTGAAGGACGGCGGCGTCAGCCTGACTGATTTCTCTGTTATCAAAGAATCTCTGGGCGACAAATTCCCGCAGGATATCGTTGATAAGTGTGATGAGCTTGCCGAGAAGATCAAATCCGGCGAGATCGTAGTAGAAAACTATGAAGGATTTGGCCCAGAGGCATAATTGATAAAGACAAGGCCGGGAGCGAGTGAAACCTGGCGGCGAAGGGGGATCTGGATTCTTTCAGGTTCCCCTTCATTTTCAACAAAAATGTTTTTCTTGGAAAGAGCCGTCAGGCATTTCCGGACGAGAGGGTGATCGAATGAACGAATACGTAGTGGAGATGAAAGGAATTGTCAAAAATTTCGGACAGGTTCAGGCGGTAAAGCATGGCGAATTTACTCTGAAAAAAGGCGAGATCCATTCACTGATTGGTGAAAATGGAGCTGGTAAATCCACCATGATGAAGCTTCTGTACGGCATGTATCCCATTGACGAGGGCGAGATTATCGTCAAGGGGGAACCGATGGGAACCATCACACCGAAGATTGCAATTGAGCACGGTGTCGGCATGGTCCATCAGGAATTTATGCTGGTAAATGAGCTGACGGTTCTGGAGAATATTATTCTGGGATTTGAACCGAAAAAGGGATTGACAATTGACTTTGACAAGGCAAGAAAAGAAGTTAAAAAATATATTGAACAGTATCATATGGACGTGCAGCTGGATAAGAAGGTAAGCCAGATATCCGTTGGTGAGGCGCAGCGTGTCGAGATTATCAAGACATTGATGCGAGGTGCTGATATCATCATTCTGGATGAGCCTACAGCGGTTCTGACTCCTCAGGAGGCGGAACGTCTGTTTGAAATCCTGAACAATCTGAAACAGGATGGAAAATCCCTTGTCTTTATTTCTCATAAGCTGAATGAAGTTATGGCAATATCAGACCGCATCTCTGTGATGCGTCAGGGACAATATATGGGCACTGTTAATAAAGAGGAAACTTCTCCGCTGGATCTGACCAAACGAATGATCGGACGTGAAGTATTCTTAAACATTGATAAGGCTTATTCTGAGGCGGGAGATACGATTCTGGAGGTTCAGGATGTGTGGATTCCCAGCCAGAAGGAGACATCGAAGATCCGGGGCATGTCCCTGCATGTCAAGGCCGGTGAGATTGTCGGCGTGGCAGGTATCGATGGAAATGGACAGAGTGAGCTGGTTGAGGCGATCACCGGACTTCGCAAGGTAGAGAAGGGCAAGATCCTTCTTTGCGGCAAGGATATTACGAATCAGAGTCCGAGAAAAGTGAGAGAGAGCGGTCTTTCCCATATTCCGGAGGATCGAAATACAAGAGGTCTGAACCGTGCCATGACCATCGAGGAAAATCTGATCGCAGTCCGCCTGGATCAGCCTCCATTTACCAAGGGCATCATGATGAATAAATCAGGACAGGATACCTATGCAAAAGAAATGGTAGAACAGTTTGATATACGCCCGGCGGATTATAATCTTCCTACATCTTCCTTATCCGGCGGCAATGCACAGAAGGTCGTAGTAGCCCGGGAGGTATCTCTTGGCAATAAGCTTCTGGTAGCATCCCAGCCTACCAGAGGTGTAGATATCGGTGCCATCGAGCTGATTCGTAATACACTGGAAAAGGCGAAAAAGGCAGGCGCCGGTGTCCTGCTGGTATCGGCAGAGCTGGAGGAGATTATCTCCCTTTCGGATCGTATCGTTGTTATCCATGAGGGCAAGATCACCGGCGAGATGCGTGCGGATGAGGCGAATGAGAACAATCTGGGTCTGCTTATGATGGGCGGTACAGACACAGGGAAGGACGGTGAAGCAGCAGTATGAATCAGACATTAAATGGTATTCGAAGGATTCTTATTACGATACTCGTTGCGATGGGTGTCGGTGCGCTGTTTATCGTAGCGATCGGGGAGAATCCGATTGATGCATATGCGGCGCTGTTCCGAGGTGCTTTTGACGGAGAGCTTCGTCTTGGTACAACCTTGGCAGGATTTACTCCGCTGCTGCTGACATCCATTGCTTTTGCAGTTGCAGCGAAAGCAGGCGCATTTAACGTAGGTGTTGAGGGCGAGGTTTTCTTGGGCGGTATCACAGCTGCTTATATCGGCATCAACTGGACCTTCCTTCCGAAGCCGGCTCTGTATGTGGCCTGCTTCGTAGGTGCTATGGTGGTAGCAGCTGCCTGGGCCTTTATTCCGGCGGTTTTGCGTGCCTATTATAATGTAAATGAAGTATGTACCACCATTTTGATGAACACAGTAGCCCTTTATATCACATCTTATCTGGTCAGCGGACCTATGAGTGCCGGTACTGCTAATGCTCAGTCCCTGCCGGTTACGGTAAGACTGTATCAGTTTATGAAACCCAGCAGTGTCAACGTTGGTATTTTCATCGCAGCCATCACCGTGATTGTGATTATTTTTATGCTTCAGAAAAGCAGCTGGGGCTACAAGATCCGTACCGTCGGCCTGAATCCGACCCATGCGGATTATGTGGGAATTGATTCCAAAAAGGTATTTGTCGGTGCTATGATGCTTTCCGGTATGTTAGGCGGCATGGCAGGCTGCATCGAGGTTCTGGGTGTTCACGGATATTTCCTGAACAACTTCGCAACTGGACTTGGAAGCAATGGTATGCTGGCAGCTCTGATTGTAAAGAACAACATGGTTTCAACTCCATTTATGGCATTTTTCCTGGCAGTTTTAAAATCAGGTGCTATGGGAATGCAGCAGTCAACCGGTGTACCAAAATCGCTGGTTGATACCATTACAGCAGTTTTCATTATCATAGCGACCATGGAGACTGCATTCCAGTTTACAAAGAAACGTAAAAAGAAAACGGAGGAGAAGAAGGAGGATAAGGCATGAATGCGATAATGCAGAATTTTGATAAAATCTTTAATGCGTCGCTGATTTATGCAACGTTTCGTTCAGCGACTCCGATCATCTTTGCCGCTCTTTGTGCGGCAATCACCCAGCAGGCCAATATCTTAAATATCGGTACTGAGGGTATCATGCTGGTAGGTGCTTTTACAGCAGTAGCGGTCAGCTACTTTACCGGAAGCTGGCTGTTAGGTATCATCGCGGCGATGATCGCGGGTGCTGTGATTGCGATGATCATGGCGGTCGGTCACATCCGTTATAACTCTGAGATCTGTGCGATCGGTATGGGTATTAACTTGCTGGCGCTGGCGCTCACAAAATTCATGGTAAATGCGATCTTCCACAGCACCGGCAGCTTTTCCAGCCCGGACATCAAAGCAATTCCGCGTGTGTCGCTCGGATTTTTAGACAATCTGCCGGTGGTTGGCGACCTGTTTAACAACTGGTGTGTGACCGAGTGGTTTGCCATCGTTTTGATTATTCTGCTTCAGTTCTTCTTTTATAAGACTGTATGGGGACTGCGTCTGCGTGCGGTGGGTCAGTTTCCGGAAGCAGCCAAGACGGCAGGTATCAAGGTAAATGCAATCAAATATCAGGCGATGCTGCTTTCTGGTCTCATCGGTGGTCTGGCAGGTGCACATCTTTCCCTGGGATACAGTACCCAGTTTATCGAGAACATGACCAATAACCGTGGTTTCATGGGCGTTGCAGCCATGTATTTCGGCGGTGCGAACCCGGTTCTGACCACACTGGGCTGTCTGCTCTTTGGATTTTCAGATTCCGTCGGTGCCCGTCTCCAGGCATATGGCATTCCATCCCAGTTCGTTCTGATGATGCCGTATATCGTGACCATCGCGGTACTGGCAATTTCCATGATTGCGAAGATTTCAGCCAACAAGAAGAGAGAATCTTCCCTGCATGTGGGAAGCTGATGATGAAGAAAGATAAAATACTATAAGGAGGACATAATCAGATGGAAAAGACAAAAATTATTCTTGACTGCGATCCGGGACATGATGACGCGGTCGCGATTACGCTGGCGGCGAACAGTGACAAGATCGATCTGTTAGGTATTACAGTCGTAGCAGGCAACCAGACGCTGGAGAAAACGCAGATTAATGCGAGAAATGTGTGCCAGTGGCTCGGTGTGGATGTGCCAGTGTATGCGGGCTGCGGACAGCCGATGGTGCGTGAAAAAATGATAGCGGGCGATATCCACGGTGAAACAGGGCTGGATGGTCCGGTTTTCCCGCCGCTGACAAAAGAATTAGAGAAAGAGCATGCAGTCAATTTCATCATCAAAACCCTGATGGAGTCCGACGGCGATATCACGATGGTGACAACCGGTCCGATGACCAATCTGGCGATGGCGATGCGGATGGAACCGGCGATTATTCCGAAGATCAAACAGATCGTCCTGATGGGAGGCGCGTATACCAATGGTAACGTAACTCCAGCGGCAGAGTTCAATATCATCGCCGATGCGGATGCAGCATATGTATGCTTTACCAGCGGACGCCCAATCACGATGATGGGTCTGGATGTTACCCGCAAGGTACTGTGCTATCCGGAGATCGTTGACCGGATGGAGAAGATCGGCAATAAGGCATCCAAGCTCTTTGCGGATCTGATGCGCTTCTTCTGCAAGACCCAGAAAGAGGTATTTGGCTGGGAAGGCGGACCTCTGCACGATCCGGTTACGATCGCATGGCTGATTGATCCGAGCGTTGTGACCCTGAAACCGATGCATGTGGACATTGACATCCGCAGCGTCCAGTCCTACGGACGTACTAACTGCGATTTCTTCGGTTACGGCGGACAGGAGTCGACTGCAAACGTAGCGATCGATATCGATGCGGCGAAGTTCTGGGATATCGTTGAGGCAGGGCTGAGAAGATACAGCGAGGCATAGTTCATAATACTTGTGTTCGGAGGCAGATATAGATGAGAGACCTGAAAGAAGTTTTAGAGCAGAACAAAGAGAAATATATCGAAGAACTCAAGAATCTGGTGGGAATTGATACCCATGACTTAGGGCACGGAATCGATGGTGGTCTGGAGAAACAGGGACAGGAGTATATGGTAAACCTGTTTGAATCGATGGGAGCCGACGAGATCACGGTGGATCCGATGGATGAGGCTGTGATTCAGGAAAGCTACAAAAAGCACCAGGAAGGAAACCTGGGGCACAACCAGACCGACCGTGCCAATGTCTATGCGACATTTAAAGGAAAACAGGGCGGAAAAAGCCTGTTATTTAACGGTCATATTGACGTTATGCCGGCGGAGATGGAAGACGGCTGGACGAACCCGCCGTTTGAGCCGGTAATTCGGGATGGCAAGATGTACGGACGCGGCTGCACGGATATGAAGGGCGGTCTGATGGCATCGGTGATGGCGGTAAAGCTTTTGCAGGATGCCGGGTATGAGCTGCCGGGCGATGTGACAATTACCTCCGTGTGTGACGAGGAAGGCGGAGGCAATGGCTCGATCCAGGCGGTAATGCGCGGTCTGAAAGCCGACGGCGTTGTCAACTGCGAGCCGACCGACGATACCCTGATTCTGGCGCATATGGGCTGGGTATTCTTTAAGGTTGATTTTGAAGGAAAAGCGTGCCATTCCGGTGCAAAAGCCGAGGGCGTCAGCGCGATCGAGAAGGCGATCAAAGTAATTCAGGGGTTAAATGAGATGGAGCACCGCTGGCTTCTGACGATCCGCCACCGCCTGCTTCCGCCGCCGAGCTTAAATATCGGCGTGATCGAGGGTGGAACCGCCGGTTCTACCGTGCCGGGCGAGTGCAGTTTTTCTACCTGCGTCCACTATGTTCCGACCCTGATGAATCAGGATATGGTTGTAAAGGAATTTACAGAGGTCGTTGAGCGGATCAGCCGTTCCGACGCGTGGATGGAGGCACATCCGCCGAAGATTTCCATTTACCAGACCGGACACGGGTTTGAGATGGAGGAGGATCATCCGCTGGTAGACACCTTTAAGGAGGCGTACAGTGAGGCACTTTCGCGCAGCGTGAAGGTGGAAGGATCCCATTTTGGCTGTGATTCCCGCCTGTGGCGCAACATTGCCGGATGCCCGACGATCCAGTACGGACCGGGCGAGGGCGCACAGTGCCATACCGTGGATGAGTGGCTGAAGCTTGATTCCTATCTGGAAGCGATTCTGGTGTATGCGAAACTGATTCTTTCCTGGGGAGAGAAGAAATAAGGAATTGATAAATATATAAGGAGATAAAAACATGAACAAGAAAGTTTTACTGGCAGGCGAGTCCTGGATGAGCTATACAACCCATGTTAAGGGATTTGATTCATTTTACACTTCTACCTATGAAACCGGTGAAAAATGGCTGAAAGCAGCCCTTGAGGCAGGTGGTTATGAGGTGACATTCCTTCCAAACCATCTGGCAAATGAAGAATTTCCATTTACAATGGAAGAACTGAAACAGTATGATCTGGTAATTCTGTCCGATATCGGAGCGAACACCCTGCTTCTGCCGGGTGCTACGTTTAACCGCAGTGAGAAAATGCCGAACCGCTGCAATCTGATCCGCGACTATGTCAACGATGGCGGCGCTCTTCTGATGGTCGGCGGCTATCTGACCTTCTCCGGCGTGGATGCAAAGGGCAAATGGCATGACACAGCCGTACAGGAGGTTCTTCCGGTCGAGGTTCTGACGGTCGATGACCGTATGGAACACTGCGAGGGTGTAAAACCGGTAACCGTGGGCGAGCATGAAGCTTTAAAGGGCATTCCGACCGACTGGCCGGAGGTTCTCGGTTACAATAAGGTAATCGCAAAACCGGAGGCAGAGGTTCCGGTTACTGTAGAGGGCGATCCGTTTATCGCATTTGCTTCTTATGGAAAAGGGCGCAGCGGTGTTGTCACAACCGACTGTGCACCGCACTGGGCACCGCCGGAATTCTGCGAGTGGGAATACTACAATAAATTGTGGCAGAATATCGCAGACTGGCTGATTCAGAAATAAGATAGCAGGAAAAAGGAGAGCGCGTATGGACGGAGCGGTGGAACTTTTAAAAGAGCTTCTGACCATTCGGAGTGTCAATGGACGGGATGACGAGGGAGCGGTGGCAGAATATTTGTGCAAGTATTTCAAACAATCGGGAATTTCTGCACATATACAGCGGATTGACGCGACACATGCCAATGTGCTGGCGGAGCTTGAGGGGGAGTCGGATGGCGCTCCGATCTTCTGGAACGGGCATCTGGACACGGTTCCTTACGGAGATACCGGAGAATGGAAGACTGACCCGGCGGTTCCGGTGGAACGGGACGGTTTTCTCTATGGCCGCGGTGCCAGCGATATGAAGAGTGGGCTTGCCGCGATGGTGTACGCGCTCTGTGAATATAAAAAATCCGGTCGTCCGGTGCCGCACACGATCCATTTCCTCGGAACCTGTGATGAGGAAAAGGGCGGCATCGGCGCCAGGGAGATCTTAAAGGAAGTCCCGGAGACCTCGATTGGAACGCTTCTGATAGGAGAACCGACGGGATGCAGGCTGGGCGTGGCGCAGAAAGGCTGCCTGTGGCTGGAGATAGAAGCACACGGAAAGACGAGCCACGGGGCATACCCGCAGGAGGGCTGCAATGCCGTGGAACAGGCGATGGCGCTGACCGGTGAGATTGAAACATATGTGAAAAGCTTCACACACCCGGTTCTCGGCGCATCGACCGCGCAGGTAACGCAGATTTCCGGCGGCGTGGCGCCAAATATGACGCCGGACACCTGCCGGATTCTCATGGATATCCGTATGACACCGGGACTGACAAGCCAGATGGTAGTCGGTCAGGCGGAGGCGTTTGCGGCGGCGCGTTCTGTTACATCAGAAGAAAAATTCCGCGTCAGCTGCCGGATTGTCAATGACCGGCGGGCGATCGAGATTGGAGAATCCCATCCGCTTGTGAAACAGCTCTCGAAGGGACTGGAGAAAAAAGGGCTTCCGGTGGAGACGACTGGGATTAATTTCTTTACAGATGCTTCGATCCTGGTGGAACACAAGCTGGATGCAGCCGTTCTCCTATTTGGTCCGGGCGAGGCAGGCATGGCGCATAAGCCAAATGAGCGGGTCGAGATAGAAAAATATCAGAAATCCATTCAGGTTCTCATGGATCTGATCGCATCGGAGGTGGATGAGTGAGGGCAACCATCAAGGATATTGCCGCTGCGACTGGTTTTTCCGTGACGACAATCTCACTGGTTCTCAATGGAAAAGGATATAAGATTTCGGATGAGACAAAGAATCAGATCCTAGCGAAGGCGCGGGAACTGAATTATCGACCGAACCAGCTCGCGGTCAGTCTGGTAAAGCGGCAGAGCAAGACCATAGGATTTATCGTCCCGGATATTTCCAATGTATATTTTGCCAATATGGCGCGTGCGATCGATGAGGCGTGCCGCGAAAATGGCTGGAGTGTGATTCTCTGCAACACGAATGATAATTATGACCGGGATCGCGAGTATATCGATCTTCTGGCGGATAAAGGCGCGGACGGCATTGTGTTTATCATGGCTAAAGATAATACGCGGGAGATGGCGGCGGAGGAGATCGATTATCTGGAATCGATCCACATACCCTATGTGGTAGTTGACCGGATCCCGGAGCTTCGGAACTGTCCGGCGGTCGGTACCGACCATGAGATCGGCGGTTATCTGGCGGCGCGCCATCTGTTAAGCCTTGGACACCGGCGGATTGCCTGCGTTGTGGGACCGCATGCGACCCAGATGGATTCGGAGGCGCGTTACCATGGCTACTGCCGGGCGATGGAGGAGGCGGGAATTCCAGTGGATGAACGTCTCGTCTGTGCCGGCGAGTATACGCAGGAGGGTGGCGCGGCGGCGGTCGAAAAGCTCATTTCACAGGATTTTACGGCGATTTTCGCCTGCAACGACGCTTCGGCGTATGGCGTATGCAGAAAACTCAAGGAATATAGAAAGAAAGTACCGGAAGATGTTTCGGTTGTCGGATACGATGACGTTTTCTATGCACGGATGCTGGAGGTGCCGCTGACAACGGTACGCCAGCAGGTACGGGAGATGGGAAGAGAGGCGGTACGGCTGCTTCTGAAACAGATACGGGAACATAAAAGACCGGAGAGCAAGGTAATCTTTGCGCCGGAACTGGTGGTGCGGGAGAGCACGGCGAGAATACAGCCGTCCCGGTAACCGGAGAGAGAGGGGAGCAGAGTGAAGGTATTGAATTTTGGTTCACTGAATATTGATTATACGTATCAGGTGGATCATTTTGTAAGAGCGGGAGAGACGATGTCCTCCGAGTCGCTGCAGGTATTCAGCGGCGGCAAAGGGCTGAATCAGTCGATCGCGCTGAGCAAGGCGGGCGCAGACGTATGGCACGCCGGAGCTGTCGGAGCCGGGGATGGAGATTTCCTCATCGAGCAGATGAAGAAGGCGGGCGTCCACACGGAGCTGATCGAGCATCTCGACGGGCAGACAGGACACGCGATCATCCAGAAAGATCCGGCAGGGCAGAACTGTATTCTGCTGTATGGCGGTGCCAACCAGCGGATCACGAAGGAAATGGTGGATCGCGTCCTGACCCAGTTTGAGGCGGACGATTTCCTGATTTTACAGAATGAGATCAGCGAGATCGGCTATATCATGGAGAAAGCCCATGAAAAAGGCATGAAGATCGTTCTGAATCCGTCCCCGATGAATGCGAAGATCCTGTCCTATCCGCTGGAATATGTGGATTACTTCTTATTAAATGAGGTGGAGGCGTCGGATATCTGCGGCATTGAGGCAACCAAAGATCCGCAGGCGCTGATGAACGGACTGGTAAAACGGTTCCCGGAGGCGAAGATTGTCCTGACACTCGGCGGCGATGGTTCCGTGTACCGCGATGGCGACACAGTCCTTCGTCAGGGAATCTATAAAGTGCCGGTTGTGGACACGACAGCGGCAGGCGATACATTTACCGGTTATTTTATCGGCGGCTTACAGCTCGGTGAAGACCCGAAGACGGCGCTGGAACATGCGGCAAAAGCGGCAGCGATCGCCGTTTCCCGCCCAGGAGCAGCTCCGTCGGTGCCGAACCGGGAGGAAGTAGAGACGTTTGAGGGATAAAAAGCACCTGAAAACTTGTCTTTTAAAACAGAATATAGTAAAATACCATTTGGTGGCGTTTCCGAAATTCGGGCTGGTACCGGGATTTGCGGAGGCGCCTCTTTTTTGCGCCCGTCTGACTCGTGTCAGTGTGGGCATATAGAAATAAAAAAGGAGAAGATAAGTAGAAATGGGAAGAGAACGTTTTTCCTCTCGGCTGGGATTTATCCTGATTTCCGCGGGCTGTGCGATCGGTCTGGGAAATGTGTGGAGATTCCCGTACATCGTCGGTCAGTATGGCGGCGCGGCGTTTGTACTGATTTATGCGGCATTTCTGGTGCTTTTAGGTCTTCCGATCATCGTTATGGAATACTCGGTCGGCAGAGCGAGCCAGAAGAGTGCGGCGCTTTCATTTGATGTGCTGGAGCCAAAGGGTACTAAGTGGCATTTTGAAAAATGGTTCGCGATGGCGGGCAACTATGTCCTGATGATGTTTTATACGACGGTAGCCGGATGGCTTCTGCTGTATGTGTTCAAGATGGCGAAAGGCGATTTCGTGGGTCTGGATGCGGACGGTGTAGCAGGGGAATTTGGCTCTGTACTGGCAAATCCGGGACTGATGACGGTATTTATGCTGCTCTGTGTCGTATTCTGTTTTTCCATCTGTGCGATGGGACTCCAGAACGGCGTTGAGAAGATCACAAAGATGATGATGGTCTGCCTGTTATTCCTGATGGTTGTGCTGGCAATCAATTCGGTGCGGATGGAAGGCGGACGTCCGGGACTTGAATTTTACTTAAAGCCGGATTTTGGCAAGATTCAGGAGGTTGGTGTCGGCAAGGTCGTATTTGCGGCGCTGGGACAGTCGTTCTTTACGTTGAGTATCGGTATCGGTGCGATGGCGATTTTTGGAAGTTATATCGATAAAGAGCGCAGCCTGACCGGCGAGGCAATCAATGTACTGGTCCTTGACACGCTGGTAGCGTTTATGGCAGGACTTATCATTTTCCCGGCATGTGCGGCTTACGGCATCGAGGCAGGACAGGGACCAAGCCTGATCTTCATCACGCTGCCGAATGTATTTAACCACATGGCAGGCGGACGTTTCTGGGGCACGCTGTTCTTTGTCTTTATGACCTTTGCGGCGGCATCAACGGTCACAGCGGTATTCCAGAATATCGTATCCTTTGCAACGGATCTGACTGGCTGTTCGATCAAAAAGGCAGTCTGCGTCAATCTGGTGGTAATTGCGGTCCTGTCGCTTCCGTGCGTGCTGGGTTTCAATCTCTGGAGTGGTTTCATGCCGTTCGGAGAGGGCAGCAACGTGTTGGATCTCGAGGATTTCATCGTCAGCAACAACCTGCTTCCACTCGGAAGTCTCGTTTACCTGATGTTCTGTACCAGCCGGTATGGATGGGGATTTGAGAATTTCCTCAAGGAGGCAAATGAGGGAAAAGGCGTGAAGTTCCCGCGCCAGGTGCGGGTGTATGTGACGTATGTCATTCCGCTGATTGTGCTGTTTATTTTTGTGCAGGGGTACTGGAGTAAGTTTTTCCAGTAGACTGTGCAGCTCTTTAGGTAACGAGAAAAAAGGAAAGTCCGGCAGAGGCAAACTCCGCCGGACTTTCCTTTTTTGCCAAGGCTATTGATATAGTATTTAAGAGAAAGTTTTACGGGATTTTTACACAGTTTTGTTAATTCTGTATAAATAAAAGCTATATTATAACCATTTGTATTAATTTTTATACAGAGTGAAGGAGGCAGAAGATTCATTTTCCAATTGTGAATTTTTTTTTCCTGTGTTATACTATACGCGGTAGATTCTAGCTCCTACGCCCGACAATATTTTCACAATTTCGGCAGAAAAGGCATCTGTCGGGAGGTGAATGGGTGGAGGATGAGGGAAAATTTAGTAAGAGAAAGAGGGTTTAATTGATGGGTTTGGCTACATTTATAGGCGGCATTCATCCATTTGAGGGAAAAGAACTGTCTGAGGATAAGCCGATCAAGTATCTCGAGCCGTTACAGGGCGAGGTTATGGTTTATCCGCTGTCCCAGCACATTGGCGCACCTGCGAAACCACTGGTAGCGAAGGGCGATCACGTGCTGAAAGGCCAGATCATTGCAGAGGCAGGCGGATTTATTTCCGCAAACGTACTCAGTTCTGTTTCCGGTACAGTAAAGGGAATCGAGTCCAAGCTGGTTGCCAATGGTGCAATGGTTCAGTCAATCCTGGTGGAGAATGACGGTGAAGAAGAGGCGATTGAAGGATTTGGTACAGACAGAGATGCATCGAAGCTGTCCAAAGAAGAGATTCGCCAGATCGTTAAGGATGCCGGTATCGTCGGCCTGGGCGGCGCTGGTTTCCCGACACATGTAAAGCTTACTCCGAAGGATGAGAACGCAATTGATTACGTTATCGTCAACGGTGCAGAGTGCGAGCCGTACTTAACCAGTGACTATCGTACCATGATGGAGCGTCCGGAGCAGATTATCGGCGGCCTGAAGGTTATGCTTCAGCTGTTTGACAATGCGAAGGGTGTTATCGGTATCGAGAACAACAAGCCGGAGGCTATCAAGAAGCTGACGGAGATGGTAAAGGACGAGCCGAGAATCGAAGTATGTCCGCTGCTTACCAAGTACCCGCAGGGTGGTGAGCGTACACTTATCTATGCAGTGACAGGACGTGAGATCAATTCTTCCATGCTGCCGGCAGATGCAGGCTGTATCGTAGACAATATTGATACCGTTGCTTCTATTTATAATGCAGTATGCAAGACAACTCCGCTGATCCGCAAGATCATTACGGTAACCGGTGATGCCATTGCAGAGCCGCAGAACTTTGAGGTACGTCTTGGTACCAACTATCAGAGACTGGTAGAGGCAGCAGGCGGCTTTAAACAGGAACCGGAGAAGATGATTTCCGGTGGTCCTATGATGGGACAGGCTCTTTTCAGCCTTGACTTCCCGGTAGCGAAGACTTCATCTGCGCTGACCACCTTTACCAAGGATCAGGTAGCAGCGATGGAGCCGTCAGCATGTATCCGCTGCGGACGCTGTGTAGGCGTTTGTCCGGAGCACCTTGTACCTCCGCTGATGATGAAGGCATCTACGGCTCACGATCTTGAAAAATTCCAGAGCTTAAACGGCATGGAATGCGTTGAGTGCGGATGCTGTGCATATGCTTGTCCGGCAAGACGGCCGCTGACCCAGGCATTCAAAGAGATGCGTAAGGCAGTAGCAGCCAGCCGCAGAAAGTAGGAGGTGGGAAGAAATGGAAAAATTATTAAAAGTATCGTCATCACCTCACGTTCGTGACGGAGTTACGACACAGCGCCTGATGTTTGACGTTGTGATCGCCATGATTCCTGCCAGTGTTTATGGTGTATGGCAGTTCGGCATGAATGCACTTCTGGTTCTGATCGCTACCGTGATCGCCAGTGTGGCAGCCGAGTATCTTTATGAGAAATTAATGCACAAGCCGATTACGATTTCGGACGGCAGTGCAGTTGTTACCGGCATGATTCTTGCACTGAATATGCCGCCGGAAATCCCGGTTTGGATCCCGGTTCTTGGTGCATTCTTTGCAATCATCGTTGTAAAACAGCTTTACGGTGGTCTGGGACAGAACTTCATGAACCCGGCACTGGCAGCCAGATGTTTCCTTCTGACTTCCTTCGCTCTGTTTATGAATAACTTCTCATCCGCAAAGCTTGGATTTGACAGTCTGACAAGTGCAACTCCGCTGGCACAGTTAAGAGCCGGTGAGACAGTGGATCTGGCATCCCTGGTAATCGGACGTATCCCGGGAACTATCGGTGAGGTATCTGTAATTGCCCTGCTGATTGGTGCGATTTACATGGTAGTCCGCAAAGTTATCAGCCCGGTTATCCCGCTGATTTACATTGGAACCGTATTTGTATTTACATTCCTGTTTGGCGGATTCAACCTGACCTATTCTCTCAGTGAGATCTGTGCAGGTGGTCTTATCTTCGGTGCATTCTTTATGGCAACCGATTATGTAACGAGTCCTCTGACTCCGAAGGGACAGATCGTATACGGACTGATCCTCGGAATCGTAACCGGAATCTTCCGTCTCTGGGGTGCTTCTCCGGAGGGCGTTTCCTATGCGATCATCTTCAGCAACCTGCTGGTACCGCTGATTGAGCGCTATACGCTTCCGACAGCATTTGGAAAAGGAGGTCAGAAGAAATAATGAACCAGATTATCAAAAATACAATCATCCTTTTCGTTATTACTCTGGTAGCTGGTATCTGTCTGGGAACAGTACATGATATTACGCTGGATCCGATTGCACAGGCACAGGAGGCAGCAGCTACTAAAACTTATCAGGAAGTTTACCCGGATGCGGCAAGCTTTGATGAGCCGCAGGAGCTGGCTGACGCAGTAACTGCTGCAGCGGACAGCATCTCTGAGTGGGGATTTGGAAAAGTTACCATCAATGATGCAAAAGAAGCGCTGGATGCAAGCGGCAACCAGATCGGTTACCTGATTACCTCTACCTCCGCAGAGAGCTACGGCGGCAACGTGCAGATCGCAGTTGGTATCACCAACGAGGGCGAGCTGACCGGTATCGGTTTCTTAAGCATCAGCGATACGCCAGGTCTTGGTATGAGAGCCAAAGAACCGGATTTCAAGGATCAGTTTATCGGCAAGAAAGCTGAGAACCTGGAAGTTACAAAGACAGGCGCGTCTGCAGATAATCAGATTGAAGCCATCAGTGGTGCAACGATCACTTCCAAGGCAGTCACCAACGCGACAGATGCAGCTATCTATTTCGTGGCTAACTGCCTGGCACAGTAGGAGGTGGAAAGATTATGAATAAATATGTAGAGCGCTTATATAACGGTATCTGGAAAGAAAACCCGATTTTCGTTCAGATGCTGGGTCTGTGTCCGACCCTGGCGGTAACCACTTCCGCCATCAACGGTGTAGGCATGGGACTTTCGACAACCGCCGTACTGATTGCGGCGAACTTTCTGATTGCATTGCTTCGTAAGATCATTCCGGACGGCGTGCGTCTGCCGGCAGAGATCGTAGTCGTAGCATCCTTCGTAACCATCGTAGATATGTTGATGGAAGGTTTCGTTCCAAGCTTATATGCTTCCCTGGGACTTTACATTCCGCTGATCGTAGTTAACTGTATCATCCTTGGCCGTGCCGAGGCATATGCTATGAAGAACGGCCCGATCCTGTCTGCATTTGACGGTATCGGTATGGGACTTGGATTTACAGTTGCTCTGGCACTCATCGGTTCCTTCCGTGAGCTTCTGGGTGCAGGTACTATCTTTGGTATCCAGATTATGCCGGCTTCCTATCAGCCGATCTCAATCTTCATCCTGGCGCCGGGTGCATTCTTCGTACTGGCTTGCCTGACTGCTCTTCAGAATCGTCTGAAGATGCCGTGTGCAACAAACGGTTCCGTAAAAGAGAAGAAGAAGGGTGGCTGCTGCAGCGGCGACTGCTTAAGCTGTGCTGGTCATGATGCAGAAGTTAAGAAGGAACAGGAGGAGAAGTGATGAAAGAATTACTTATTATTGCGATAAGCTCGGCGCTGGTCAGCAACGTCGTACTGAGCCAGTTCCTCGGTATCTGCTCCTTCGTCGGCGTATCCAAAAAAGTTGAAACAGCAGCTGGTATGGGTGGTGCGGTTATCTTCGTTATTACCATCGCATCCATCGTTGCAAACCTGATTTATCAGTTCGTTCTGGCACCGCTTGGTATCGATTACCTGAAAACCATCGTTTTCATTCTCGTTATCGCAGCACTGGTTCAGATCGTTGAGATGTTCTTAAAGAAGTGCATGGTTTCCCTGTATAACGCGCTGGGTGTATTCCTTCCGCTGATTACAACAAACTGTGCCGTTCTTGGTGTTGCCCTGACAAACGTCCAGAACGGATATGGATTTTTACAGAGCGTGGTAAATGGTGTTGGTACAGCCGTTGGTTATACCATCTCCATCGTGCTTCTGGCAGGTATCCGTGAGCACATCGAGGGAAATGATATCCCGTATAACTTCCAGGGATCTCCTATCGTACTTGTAACGGCTGGTCTGATGGCGATTGCATTTCTCGGATTTTCCGGATTACTGTAGAAGGAGGAGACGAAAATGGATATGAATTCAATCATTATCGCTGCTGTCGTGATCGCGGCAGTCGGCATCATCGTTGGTGTCGGTCTGGGTCTGTTCGGCGCGAAATTTAAAGTTGAAGTAGATGAAAAAGAGGCAGCTGTTCGTGAAGAGCTGCCAGGCAACAACTGCGGTGGCTGTGGTTACCCGGGCTGTGATGGTCTTGCAAAGGCCATCGCAGAGGGCAAAGCTCCGGTCAATGCCTGCCCGGTCGGCGGCGCTCCGGTTGGCGAGAAGATCGCTGCTATCATGGGTGTAGAGGCTGGTTCCTCTGAGAAGAAGGTAGCTTTCGTTAAATGTAAAGGTACCTGCGACAAGACAAAAGTACAGTACGAGTACCATGGTATCGAGGACTGTGCGAAGGCATCCGTTGTACCGGGTGGCGGTGCAAAGGCATGTTCTTACGGCTGTACCGGTTTCGGTACCTGTGTGAAGGCATGTAAATTCGATGCAATCCACGTGGTAGACGGCGTAGCGGTTGTAGACAAAGAGAAGTGTGTAGCGTGTGGTGCCTGCGTGGCAGCCTGCCCGAAACACCTGATCGACCTGGTACCGTACAAGGCAAAACATCTGGTACAGTGCAGCTCCCACGATCGTGGACCGGCTGTCAAGGCAGCCTGCCAGGTTGGCTGTATCGGCTGTACGCTGTGTACCAAGCAGTGTAAGTTTGACGCAATCCATATGGATAACAACGTAGCTGTTATCGATTATGAGAAGTGCGTAAACTGCGGAGCTTGTGCAGCGAAGTGCCCGGTTAAGGTTATTCAGTAAATAACGTAAAAGAATACGGAAATAAAAAGTCCGGTTGAACCGTTTGAAAAGATGGTTCAGCCGGATTTTTTTGGTTAAAAGATAAGGTGCTTTTCTAAAGCATCCGATGAAGGTGTTCTCTGAAATTTTTGATGTTGTGCTATACGAAATTTAAAGGATTGCTTTTGCTAATGCAGTATGTATCACATTTAATAATGCCTGCGAGGTATACTGGCTGCCACTTTCAAAGGAGAGATTTTCAAGCGATTGCGTGCTCACGATCTGCTCCGAGAGATGCGAAGCGGAAGAGGAGAGCAGTGGGTACATAGTTTCGATGGAATCGCTTAAAGGACGGCAGGTAACAGAGGTGATCTGGGTGGAATCAACCGTGACTTCGACGTTGACTGCCTGGCTGCCGAGTGTCAGGGTAGAACTGTACATACCAGGCAGATAGGAAATGCCGGCCGCAGCGGGAGCGGAGGCGCTCTGCGTCTTCCTGCCCGGTCGGAACATGATGAGAAGAAGCGCGATGAGAAGAAGCCCCAGTCCGATAAAGATAGCAGTATAAATAATCTCTTTCATGCGGAGTACGACAATTTTTGTTTTTGAGCTCATAAAAAATCCCCGGAATTCGTTTAATACAGTGTATGAGCGAATTTCGGGGAAAATGTTTTTAAATTATATGGAAGGGGTATTAAACATTAAAACGGAACAGCACAACATCGCCGTCCTTCACCACGTAGTCCTTGCCCTCCATGCGTACCAACCCTTTTTCTCTGGCTGCATTGTAGGAACCGCAGTCTAAGAGATCCTGATAGTTGACTACCTCGGCTTTGATGAAACCGCGCTCAAAATCAGAGTGGATCTTTCCAGCTGCCTGCGGAGCTTTGGTGCCGACCTTGATGGTCCATGCGCGTGTCTCGGTTTCTCCGGCAGTCAGATAACTGATGAGACCAAGCAGACGGTAGCTGGCTGCGATCAGTTTTTCAAGACCGGATTCGGTCAGACCGAGATCTTCGAGGAACATCTTTTTCTCGTCCTCGTCCAGTTCTGCGATTTCCTGTTCAATCTGTGCACAGATAACAAATACCTCGCTGTCGTTCTCAGCTGCAAATTCGCGAACCTGTTTTACATATTCATTGGAAGCACCGTCATCTGCCAGATCATCCTCAGATACGTTGGCAGCGAAGATAACCGGTTTCCAGGTTAAGAGATCCAGCGTATTGATGAACGTGAGTTCATCCTCGTCCTCCGGCTCAAAGCTTTTAGCCAGATTGCCGTTTTCAAGGTGCGCATACAGTTTTTTCAGAGTCTCCAGCTCTTTTGCAAGGGATTTATTTCCCATGGCGCTCTTGGTTGTCTTGGCAATACGGCGCTCCAGAACTTCCATATCGGAGAAGATGAGCTCCAGGTTGATGGTTTCGATATCGCGGAGCGGATTGACGCTGCCGTCTACATGGATAACATTTGGATCCTCAAAGCAACGGACAACGTGTACGATCGCGTCTACCTCACGGATATTGGCAAGGAACTGGTTTCCAAGACCTTCGCCCTTGGAAGCGCCCTTTACCAGACCAGCGATATCAACGAACTCGATCACAGCCGGAGTGATTTTGGCAGAATTATAAAGAGCTGCTAACTGACCCAGACGCGGATCCGGAACCGGTACGACACCGACGTTCGGATCGATGGTACAGAACGGGTAATTGGCAGACTCAGCGCCAGCCTTGGTCAGAGAATTAAACAGTGTACTTTTGCCTACGTTTGGCAGACCTACGATACCTAATTTCATTTTATGATTTACCTATCCGAAAACCCTTTGCTTATCAGGATTTCCGCCTTTCTTTCGGTTTCTTATTGCGCCTTTTTACGCCCTTTTTGTAATGTTTCTTAATTTTAATGAAAGAAATCAATGCAACTATGTATTATAGCAGAAAGACGGCGCTTTTTCAATCTCAAAGGAGACATTTTGTGGCTATAGGAATGCAGAAATGGTTACTGTTCACAGGTAGGCACTTTTGGAACCGAAAGTGCCGTAAGAAAACGTGGTGGCAGCAGGAATTTGCCGTATTTAAATGCGAAGCCACGGCAAATTCCGTTACTGGGCACGTATGCGTGAACAGTAACCAGAAATGTGTAATGGTTGTCTATTTTCCTGTTTAAGAAGTAAGAAAGGATTTTTTAAGGGAGCTGCGGAGTGGTAGGATAGGGCTGAAATACATGATTTTGCAGTAGAAAGAAACTATAAAAATATAGGAATAATTAGAACAAATAAAAAAAAATAAAAAAAACAAAAAAATGCTTGCATTCGCGGAGCGCCTGTGCTATACTAACCTTCGTCAGTGAGTGACTCACTCGACAGGCAAAAATAAAAAGCAGTAAGCGGGAGTGCTGGAATTGGCAGACAGGCAAGACTAAGGATCTTGTGGGT
>NZ_CAKVZK010000034.1:0-30373 GCF_934835585.1 Clostridium sp. AF02-29
ATTCCAGTCAAAATTCGCTTGGCTAATTTTAACCGTTATTACTGTTGTTTTGGTTCTTCGCAAAATTTGCATTTTGCTCATCGCGTTCAACTCGCTCATGCCTGCAAGCAGTCATGGACTCGTTTTTATCGCGAATGTTCTGAATGTTCTCTTGAACTTCAAGGCTTAACCAAAAGCCTTTGTTCTTAGAATTTTCAGGGTTTTACATACTGTTCAGTTTTCAAGGTTCCTGATGCTTTCGCATCGAACGCAGAAGGAGGGATTTGAACCCTCGCGCCGCTACTAACGACCTACTCCCTTTCCAGGGGAGCCCCTTCAACCTCTTGGGTACTTCTGCAGGTTGATTTTTATATCTTATGAAATTAATAACCGTTTTTGAAACGGAGAGAGTGGGATTCGAACCCACGCGCCCTTTCGGACAAACGGTTTTCAAGACCGCCTCGTTATGACCGCTTCGATATCTCTCCAAAAATGTGCTTAACCATTATATAATGGATATTCATTTTTGTCAAGAACTTTTCCACTTTCTTTTTGAAAGTTTTCACAATCACCTGTGCGTCTTGACTCTTTAATTTTTGTTTCCGCTTTCTCAGCGGCAACAGAACATATTTTATCACTACTAAAGTATAAAGTCAACTGTTTTTTTGACTTTATTTATATTTTTTCGACAATCGAAAAAAAGAGGACGAAAGACCCAAAAGTCCCTCATCCTCTTGATTCTATAACGTCTTCTGATTAGCCAATCAGCTTACCTACGTTCAGCTTAACGCCCGGGCCCATGGTAGAAGTCATGGTTACGCTCTTTAAGTAAGCGCCCTTTAAGGTAGCTGGTTTTGCCTTCAGGATAGCGTCAATAAGCGTCTGGAAGTTGTCCGCTAACTGCTCCTCTGTGAAGGAAGCTTTACCTACTGGCACGTGGATAATGTTAGTCTTATCAAGTCTGTACTCGATCTTACCGGCTTTGATATCATTGATAGCTTTGGTTACATCCATAGTAACAGTACCAGCCTTCGGGTTCGGCATTAAGCCCTTCGGTCCAAGTACACGACCAAGACGTCCTACAACGCCCATCATGTCCGGAGTAGCTACTACTACGTCGAAGTCTAACCATCCCTCGTTCTGGATCTTCGGGATCAGCTCCTCAGCGCCTACGAAATCTGCGCCTGCAGCCTGAGCCTCTTCTGCCTTCGGTCCCTTAGCAAATACAAGGATACGAACGGTCTTACCAGTTCCGTGCGGCAGTACAACTGCACCACGGATCTGCTGATCAGCATGACGGCCGTCACAACCAGTTCTGATATGAAGTTCTACGGTTTCATCGAATTTAGCACCTGCAGCCTTCTTCACGATGGAGATGGCATCTGCAGCTTCATAAAGGCTTGCGCGATCTACTAATTTAGCAGCCTCTACGTATCTTTTTCCTCTTTTCATTATAAAAAACCTCCTAGTGGTATTGTCGGGGAATTCCCTCCCACGTTACTGATAAACATCCCGAAAATTACTCGGCAACTGTGATACCCATACTTCTTGCTGTACCAGCAATCATGCTCATAGCAGCTTCAAGGCTTGCTGCATTTAAGTCAGGCATCTTTAATTCTGCGATCTTCTGCAGATCCTCTTTCGAGATGCTAGCTACCTTAGTCTTGTTCGGTGTAGCGGAACCGGATTTAATCTTGCAAGCTTTCTTTAACAAAACGGCAGCCGGCGGAGTCTTTGTGATGAAGCTGAAGCTTCTGTCAGCATATACAGTAATAACAACCGGGATGATCATATCGCCCTGGTCTGCTGTCTTAGCGTTGAACTCTTTCGTGAACTGTACGATGTTTACACCGTGCTGTCCAAGAGCCGGACCTACTGGCGGAGCTGGTGTAGCCTTTCCAGCAGGAATCTGTAATTTAATATATCCTGTAACTTTCTTTGCCATTGTTGGCACCTCCTATAAATTGTGGTAATTGCGGGGATTTCCCTCCCACAGGCTCATAAATGAACCTCTTTACATCATCTTCTTGATCTCTGTGAAGTTCAGTTCAACCGGTGTCTCACGGCCAAACAGTTCTACACGAATCGTCAGGGTCTGTCTTTCCTCGTTGATGGACTCGATAACACCAACGGTATCTTTCCATGCCCCTGTCGTTACAACAACCGTGTCGCCGACCTCAAAGTCAACAACAACGCCGGTTTCCTTAAATCCGAGACCGGCCATCTCCTCTTCCGTCAAAGGAACCGGTTTGGAGCCCGGACCAACAAACCCGGTCACTCCGCGGGTGTTGCGTACTACGTACCAAGTATCATCATTCATAACCATATTGATCAGTACGTATCCGGGAAACATCTTCTTGGCAACCTGTTTATTGGCTCCATTCTTGACTTCGATAACTTCCTGCATCGGCACGGAAACCTCTAAGATCTGATCCTGAAGGTTCCGGTTCTCGATCGTCTTTTCGATGTCAACCTTTACTTTGTTTTCATAGCCGGAATAAGTATGCACTACATACCAATTTGCTTCTGCCATATTTCTCACCTTTGCCTTTACATAACGAAGTGCAGTCCAAACACGATTGCCGTGTCAAGAGCCGCAATGATAAGTCCCAGCGCAACGGAAACGGCGATGACCGCTCCAGTCTGCTTCGTAACTGTCTCTTTGTCAGGCCAGATGATCCTTTTGTACTCAGCTTTTAAACCTTTCCAGAAACTCTTTTTAGGAGCTTTTTTGGTATTTTCTGTATCACCCATTTTTGTCCTCCAAAGCGCTCAGGCAGATGCCCGATCGCGCAGAACCAACCAGTTACTCTTACTTCGTCTCTTTGTGTAACGTGTGTGTCTTACAGAATCTGCAGTACTTTTTGGTTTCCATTCTGTCCGGATGAGTTTTCTTATCCTTGGTCATGTTGTAATTGCGCTGCTTGCATTCTGTGCATGCCAGTGTAATTCTTGTACGCACAACTTCCACCTCCATTTTTCTTAGTATGCGATCTTTCCACTCTCCAACCGGAAATCTGGTTTTTGAGCATAAAAAAAAGACCTATGTTCTTCCATTCGCCCGTCTACTATATCATAAAAGAAGCGGCGCGTCAAGCAATAACTTGCCGACATTCGCCGCCTCTTTTATATTATAGATATCGTTTTCACTTAGTGCAGGCTGGAACCAGATTCTGCCCGCGCCTCGTATTTCACATTATCAGGACTTACAATGATGCTATAAAACAATCAGAAAGGTTTACTCATCCACTTTCTCCTCGTTTACAGCATCTGTCTTTTCTTCCACATTTTCATGACTGTCTGTGGTATCCGGCTCCGCCTTTTCAGGCTCATCGGTTTCTTCCTCATCTGCCGCCTGGCTTCCGATAAAATGCGCCATTTTTCCAATCTTACCCATATGGCTTGTATCCACGCGGGTGATCTCCGGCTCATCAGCTTCCACAACATCATCCTCAAGCGCGGCGTTCTGATGCAGGGCGCCGCCCTCCTGATTCTCCGCATTTTCCGGATTTTTTGTCACGGATGGATATTCTTCCGGGTTTTCCTTGGCATCCGCAAGCTTTTCATTCATGAATGTCTCAAACTGCTTTTGCTCTTCCTCGCTGGAAAATGCCGACTTGGCGATAAACTGCCAGGTTTTCTCGTTCGTCTCAAGCAGATACATCCGCTCAATCTCAACCATCTGCTCAATGTCGCTGTAGCTGTAAGTCTTGGTCATCTCCTGTGCCGCAACCGTCATGGTCAGTGTCTTCTCATCCAGCGTCAGATGTACGACTGGGAAATTGCCCGTCTTTTCCAAATTTTTAAGTCCGCTCCGTTTCCAGATCATCCGCTCCTGGTTCTGGTTTGAAATCATGTAAAACATGCCGATGCCGACCAGCACCGCTATCACGATGGACGGTACAAGAAGAACCAGATTGCCCTTTGCCTGCATCACATTTTTTCCCAGAAAGAGAGCTAAAAATGCGACATATAAGAGTGCCGACACCATCTTCATTTTCTTGGACTCATGCTTAAGCACGTTCCAGTGAATCCAGTTTTTATAATCTTCCTTTTCCAGGCGATATTCAAATTCCTGCATTCTTTTTACTCCTTTTCTTTCTTACTTGAAATCTCCCCCGCATTTCTTCCGTCTCCTGAACCTTTTTTTGCCTCTCCCGCAAACTTTTAGATTCAAATGCTTTCTACTATTCTTTTCATCCAGAAATGCCGGAGTATTTCCACTTATAAGGCTTCCCTCTGCCTATCTTCTCTATCATATCCCACTTTAGCGTCCTTGTCCAATACAAACGGCAAAAAAACAGACTTTTTCGATCCCCGCAGACAGAAGCGCCCGGGTACACGCTTCCGCCGTGCTTCCGGTCGTATAAATATCATCCACGAGAAGCACGTTTTGCACACCACTTGCCCGGATTGCCTCCGCATCTGCCTGAAACGCCTGCTGTAAATTCCGGAGCCGTTCATCTGGATTCAGCTCTTTCAGGGGTTCTGTATTTCGTATCCGATATAAAAATTCCGGGCACACCGGCATTTCCAGCCGCTCGCCCATCCGCTTTGCCAGAACCTCCGCCTGATTGAAACCGCGTTTCCGTTTCCGCGCCGGGTGGACCGGAACGGGAACCAGACCGTCAAACTGCCACTCCTCCCGATTTTCATACTGCCTCAGCTTTTCCGCTGCAGCTTCGGCATAAAAATCGAGATATTCCCTCTTATTTTTATATTTAACCGCTGCCATCGAACGTGCAGCTTCCTCCGTATAGTTAAAGAGTGCCATCCCACGCGCAAATGACCGGCGGTGTTTCACACAGTCTGGACAATATTCGATTTCTTCACTCCAAACTTCTTTTCCACATTTCTGACAAACCGGCGATTTGACAGGCGAAAGCCTCAAAAGACACGAAGGACAAATAAGCCTGCCCTTCGGCGTCACGAGCTCCCCGCAGACCGGGCAGCGCCTTGGATATAGCGCATCCAGAGCGGCGCGGGGGAATTGATTCCATTTTATATTTTTTATCACAATGTCTCCATAATTTCTTCAATGCGGTCGCGCAGTCCCGAATAGCGCTTCTGTTCCATCGCATTGTCCACCATCTGCTGAAACACATACGGGACACCGACCAGGCAGACACAGGCTCTTGCCCTTGTAACCGCCGTGTAAATCAGATTCCGCGTCATCAGCATCTGCGGTCCGCTCCAGACCGGAATCACGACCGCCGGATACTCGCTTCCCTGCGACTTGTGGATCGTGATCGCATATGCCAGTTCCAGCTCCTCCAGCTGCTTGAAGCTGTACTCGACACGTTTTCCCTCATCATACTCCACGGTTACCAGCTCCGCAAAGGTATTGATCTCGCGGATGCGCCCAAGATCCCCGTTGAACACGCCGGCTCCCTTGTCCACCGGGATGCCGCTGCGGTTGTAGGAGGTCCACTCAATCTGGTAATTGTTCTTGATCTGCATGACCTTGTCGCCCACACGAAACGTCGTCTCGCCATACTCTTTTTCCGCCTTTCCTGCCGATGGCGGATTTAAAAATTCCTGCAAAATGGAATTTAACCGTATCGATCCCAGCACTCCCTTCCGCATCGGCGTCATGACCTGTACCTCAAACAAATCGGCATGGACGTAATTCGGCAGTTTTTCACGTACCAGCGTGATCATTGCATTGATGATCGCATTCGGATCATCACGCTTTATAAAGAGGAAATCCCTGCTTGACTTTCCGATCGGAATGCGCTCTCCGGCATTGATGCGGTGGGCGTTGACGATAATATCGCTCTGCGCCGCCTGCCGAAAAATCCGGGTTAGCTTTACCACATGGAAACACTCTGACTCGATGATATCACGCAGGACATTGCCCGGTCCGACGCTCGGAAGCTGATCCACATCCCCTACCAGAATCAGACGTGTGCCGACATTGACCGCCCGGAGCAGCGAATGCATCAGATTGATATCCACCATCGACATTTCATCGATAATGATGACATCAGCTTCCAGCGGATTGTCCTCGTTCCGCTCAAAATGCATCGAAGTCGTCCGGCTCTTCTCATCCTCCTCTGGCATTCCCGTCAGCTCTAACAGGCGGTGAATCGTCTTCGCCTCATAGCCTGTCGCCTCGGTCATCCTTTTTGCTGCGCGTCCGGTCGGGGCTGCCAGCAGGATATCCATGTCGCCCTTTTCAAAATACCGGATGATCGTATTGATCGTCGTCGTTTTTCCAGTACCCGGACCGCCCGTGATTACCAAAAGTCCGCAGTTGACCGCCTCAATCACCGCGCGGATCTGCAGTTCATCCAGCTCGATCTGTTCCTCTTTCTGGATGACTGCCAGACTTTTCCGAATCTGTTCTTCCGATTCGGAACCAGTGATGTTTAAGTCGTGCAGCATGCGGGCGGTGTTTAGCTCGGTATAATAGTAGTGTGATGCATAAACGGCGCGTTCCGGGGCGTTTGCTATATTTGATACATTTGATGCATTCGGTTCACCCAAAACATCTGGCTGCGGCTGCATCTGCCCCGACACTGCCGATTCCGCCTGAACAAAAACATCCATTTCTGCTGTTTTCTGCTTTTTCCTCTCCCGGATCACCAGCCGTTTATCCATCTGCATATCCATCAGATGCTTGTCAATCTCGGAAATCTCAACCTGTAGAAGCTTTGCCGCCCGATCCGCCAGCTCGTCCTCCGGCAGGTATGTGTGCCCGTTCGCCGTCGCCTGATAGAGTGTATACAGGATGCCGCTCTTGATGCGGAAATCCGAATCTGCCACGATTCCTATCTTCGCCGCGATCTCGTCTGCCATCTTAAAACCGACGCCCGGAATATCGTCCGCCAGCTTATACGGATTGTTCTGGAGAATCGTGTACATTGCCGGACCGTATTCCTGGTAGATTTTAACCGCCAGATTGATGGAAATGCCATAATTTTGCAGAAACATCATCGCCTGACGCATATCGCGCTTTTCCTCGACCTGTTCACCGATGGACATCGCCATTTTTTCACTGATTCCCTTGACCTCCGCGAGGCGTTCCGGCTCTTCTTCCATGATGCGGAATGTGTCCGCCTTAAATTTTTTAACAATCCTGGAAGCTAAAGCAGCCCCGACGCCTTTGATGGCGCCGGAGCCTAAATATCGTTCCATGGAAACAGTATCCTCAGGCGCTTTCAGCTCATAGCTTTCCACCGCCATCTGCTCCCCGTAAATCGGATGCTCGGTCATACGCCCGCTCGCCTCGATCATCTCGCCCTCTGCGATGTAGGAAAAAGTGCCAACCAGCACATATTCCTCCCCGTCGTCCAAGCCGCTGATAGAGAGAACCGTATAGCCATTGTCCTCATTGCGGTATTTTATTTTTTCAATATATCCTTTAACTGCTGCCATATTTTTATGCTATCCGCCTTCCGGCGGTTCTCTTTAATCGTAGTTTTTCTTCTCACCGTGAGCGAACTCGATAAACTTACCAGTTCCGATCGCAACTGCGGTCAGCGGATCCTCTGCAATCATCGTGGAAATGCCAGTTTTCTCCTCGATCAGGGCATCCAGACCGCTTAACAGTGCGCCGCCGCCTGTCAGTACGATACCACGGTCAAAAATGTCGGCTGCCAATTCCGGCGGCGTCCGCTCGAGTACGTTGTGAACGGCATCTACGATCTGGAGTGCCGGCTCGCGCAGCGCTTCCAGCGTCTCGTCGGATGTGACAACGATCGTCTTCGGAAGTCCGGTAACCAGATTTCGTCCGCGCACTTCCATCGTGATTACCTCCGGACGGCGGTATGCCGCACCGATATTTATCTTGATCTCCTCAGCGGTTCTCTCACCGATCAAAAGATTGTGT
Organism: Clostridium sp. AF02-29; assembly: GCF_934835585.1. NCBI lineage: Bacteria > Bacillati > Bacillota > Clostridia > Eubacteriales > Clostridiaceae > Clostridium > Clostridium sp. AF02-29. Next base: position 7,814 of record NZ_CAKVZK010000034.1, read on the forward strand.
TTCTTTCTCATGTAACGGACCAGTGCCTCGTCGAAGTCATCACCAGCCACTTTAATAGAAGTGCTGACTACGGTACCGCCCAGGGAAATAACGGCGATATCTGCCGTACCACCACCAATATCTACGATCATGTTGCCGCACGCCTTGGAAATATCGATACCAGCGCCGATCGCAGCTGCTACCGGCTCCTCGATGATCGAAACCTCGCGTGCGCCAGCCTGATAAGTCGCATCCTCAACCGCCTTGCGCTCTACCTCGGTCGCACCGCTCGGGATGCAGACGCTGATACGCGGCTTACGGAGCGTCTTCTTGCCGACTGCCTTGTTGATGAAATATTTCATCATCTTCTCTGTCACTGTATAATCTGAAATAACCCCCTGGCGCAACGGACGGACCGCTACGATATTGCCAGGGGTTCTGCCGATCATCAGGCGGGCTTCCTCGCCGATCGCCATGATCTTATTCGTATCCCGATCGATCGCCACTACGGACGGCTCTTTCAGTACGACACCTTTTCCCTTGATATATACAAGGATGCTGGCTGTACCCAGATCGATACCAATATCATTGGACATCAACATAGTTGTTTTCCTCCTGCTCTGAATATGCACTCTTGAGTACATAAATCTATGAGTTTCATTGTATTTTATCTTCTTTATTTCAGCTTTTTTCGCTGCCATCCAGCCCGCGCATTGTTTTAGAGCGGACTATACCACTTACTATTATATACAACTTTCGATTCTTTTGAAAGAGGTTTTTATTTTTTTATGGACTTTATATTTTTTTTATGAAAGGGACATATTTTAGTCACAAGTTTCTCCTATAATACAGATATGTTATCCGAAAGGGTAACAGGCCTTTGTTTCAAGTGTTACTTGAAATAAAAAAGCTTTTTCATACTCATACCGGACGATACAAATCGTCCGGCCCCCCTAAGCCAATTTCTTTTTTATATATACCTACCATTCCCAATTTAAGAAAAACAGGAACGCCATCGGACTCTCAGCCGATGGCGTTTCTGTTTTTGTCAGTGCCAGACACCTTAAAAAAGGGCTCTATACTGAATGTTGGGGTACGCTGAAAAACATTTTTTTCTTATATTTTCAGACTCCACTCACTGCAGTCCCAGACCTTCGTTGCGAATCCCTCATAGAAATCCGGTTCATGGCAGATCAGAAGGATATTTCCTTTGTACGCCGCCAGCGCACGCTTTAACTCCTCCTTCGCCTCAACGTCCAGATGGTTCGTCGGCTCGTCGAGAAGCAGAAGGTTCGTCTCGCGGTTGATCAGCTTACACAGGCGCACTTTTGCCTGCTCGCCACCGCTGAGCACGCGCACCTGGCTCTCGATGTGCTGGGTCGTCAGACCGCATTTTGCCAGTGCGGAACGCACCTGGTACTGGGTGTAGGACGGAAATTCTTTCCAGATCTCATCGATGCAGGTCGTCGTATTGCCCGGCGCCATCTCCTGTTCGAAATAGCCGATGGAGAGATAATCGCCCAGCGTCACCTTGCCGGACACTGCTGGAATCAAACCTAAAATACTCTTTAAAAGCGTCGTCTTTCCAATTCCGTTGGCACCGACCATCGCAATCTTCTCGCCGCGCTCCATATAGAGGTTCAGCGGACGGGAGAGTGGCTCGTCGTAACCGATCACCAGATCCTCCGTCTCAAAAATACATTTTCCGGAGGCTCTCGCCTCCAGGAAGTTGAACTCTGGCTTCGGTTTTTCCTTCGCCAGTTCGATCACATCCATTTTATCCAGCTTTTTCTGGCGGGACATCGCCATATTTCGCGTGGAAACACGCGCTTTATTACGTGCCACAAAATCCTGCAGCTGCGCGATCTCCTGCTGCTGACGCTTATACGCTGCCTCGAGCTGCGCTTTCTTCGCCTCGTGCACCTCGAGAAACTTGTCGTAATCGCCCACATAGCGGTCAAGCCGCTGATTTTCCATATGATAAATGATATTTACTACGCTATTTAAGAACGGAACATCGTGCGAAATCAGGATGAACGCATTTTCATATTCCTGCAAATACCGTTTCAGCCACTCGATGTGCTGCACATCCAGATAGTTCGTCGGCTCGTCCAGCAACAAGATATCTGGCTTTTCCAGAAGCAATTTCCCGAGCAGTACCTTCGTTCTCTGTCCGCCGCTCAAATCCGTTACATCGCGGTCCAGCCCGATGTCGGTCAGCCCCAGCGCACGTCCGACTTCCTCCACCTTCGCATCGATGGAATAAAAATCGTGGTTCATCAGAAGATCCTGGATCGTTCCCAGCTCTTCCATCATCACGTTCATCTCATCCTCCGATGCCTCGCCCAGATGGTCGCAGATTTCATTCATCTGCACTTCCAGCTCAAACAGGAAGGAAAATGCGCTCTTCAAAACCTCGCGGATCGTCATGCCTTTTTCCAGCACCGTGTGCTGATCCAGATAGCCGACGCGCACCCGCTTTGACCACTCTACTTTTCCCTCATCCGGCTGCATATGCCCGGTAATAATATTCATAAACGTCGATTTACCCTCGCCGTTCGCACCGATCAGACCGATGTGCTCACCCTTTAACAGGCGGAACGAAACATCCTGAAAAATCGCCCGGTCACCAAAACCGTGGCTTAAATGTTCTACATTCAGTATACTCACGTGTGTACCTCTCCTATTTTTCTTTTTATTGTAAATTGTTTGTATTTGTTGAATTGTTCTTTGTTTTTCTGCAAATTTTATCCTGGAAAACAACTCCACTTCATATAAGATTTGCTTTCTGTACGTCTGCCTGCTGTCTGTGGCAAAGCCGACTTCGATTTATTGTACACGAAGCGTGCTTTTGTGGCAAGCGGAGATTTTGGAATTATCTTTTTTCACCCAGATGCCTTGAACTTTTCTAGATTTATATAGTAAGATAAGAAACAACTTCATTTTAGATACGTTTTTCAACCAATGAGAAAATGACTTGATTTTCTAAAGGAGGTTTTATGTATACCTATACCTGGTACCAATGGCTAGCTTTTTTCTATGTATACTGCTTTTTAGGATGGATTTTCGAATCGACTTATGTTTCCCTGAAACAGAAACGGCTCGTCAACCGCGGATTTCTGCGGCTTCCGATGCTGCCGCTCTACGGTTCCGGCGCGGTGATGATGCTCTGGGTGTCCCTGCCGGTGCGGGACACCCTGCCGCTCGTCTATATTTCCGGTTTTATCGCCGCCACGGCGCTTGAATATGTCACCGGCGCCGTCATGGAACGCCTATTCAAGGTCCGCTACTGGGATTACAGCAGCCAGCCGTTCCAGCTGCACGGCTATATCTGCCTGAGTTCCTCGATCGCATGGGGATTTCTGACGATCCTTATGACCGATGTCATCCATGAGCCGATCGCCCGCACTGTGCTTGCGGTTCCTCCGGTTATCCTGCTCATCTGTGATTTCGTCATCAGCGTTCTTTTCACCGCCGATGCTTACGAATCCATCAAGGCAGCCCTGGCTCTGGGTCATACGCTGGAAGCTATGACGAAGCTCAAAGCCGATATCGAAGAGCTCCAGTCCAAGATCGAGCTGCTGCGTGAGGAAGCCATTGAGCGCGGCGCCCTGACCCGTGAAGAAACAGCCGAAAAACTGGCAGCCGCCCAGGCAGAAGCCGCACGCAGACTTGCCGCCGTCCGCAGTGACGCCGAAGAACGCCTGGCAACCGCACGCGCCGAGACTGCCAGACAGCTGCAGGCGGCTGCCACCGAACACAAAGAGCGCCTGGCTGAGACCAAGGCACTCGCCGAAAAACGCCTGTCCGATGTTCGAGAAGAAACCACCTCCCGCATCGAAGCTGCCAAAGCAGGAAACGCAGAACGCATCGAAGCTGCCAAACAGCGCGTCAACGAGCGCATTGCCGAAGTCCGCACCGAAGTCGATGCCCGCATCGCCTTCGACAACCGCCTCACCCGCCTGAGCACCCGGTTAGAAGAACTCAAACACCGCCGCCAGTCCCTGCGCCCGGCTAAAAAGCTCCATGCCTTCTACCGCCGCGGGCTGCTGAGAGGAAATCCTACTGCGGTTTCGTCGAAATTTGCAGCGGCGTTGAAAGAATTAAAAGAACAAAATAGCACAAAAATAGGACCTTTCGCATGAACGAATGGTCCTATTTCTTTTAGGGACTTATTTCACATCTTCTTTTTATTTTTCTACAGCAGTCCATTGACAATCGCCATCACAGACTCGCCTACCTTCTCTGATTTCGCTGCCGCGTCTTCCAGGGAGGTACCTTTCACTCCGTAGTAGAACTTGATCTTCGGCTCGGTTCCAGACGGGCGGACGCAGAGCCATGCGTTGTCTTCCAGTTCGTAGTAGAGAACATTGGAGGATGGAAGTCCGGTCGGTTTTACCTCGCCGGTTGCCAGATCCTTGACGGTATCTGCTTTGTAATCGCGGACAGCCAGCACTTTATGTCCGGCGAAATCGGACGGTGTGTGGGCGCGGAAATATTCCATGATCTCCTGAATCTTTGCCAGTCCCTCAATGCCCTTTAAGCCGATGGACTTCACTTCATCTTTATAATAGCCGTATTTCTCGTACATCTCGACCATCGCATCCCACAGCGTCATGCCTTTTTCCTTGTAATAGGCAGCCGCCTCGCAGAGTGCTGCGGTCGCGGAAATGGCATCTTTATCGCGTGCGTATGTACCGATCAGACAGCCATAGCTCTCTTCCATGCCAAACAGATAGGTTCCTTTGCCTTCCTGCTCATTTTTGAGAACCTGTTTGCCGATCCACTTAAATCCGGTCAGAACCTCGATGAGCTCTGCGCCGTAATTCTTCGCAACTGCATCTACCAGATTCGTCGTAACGATGGATTTAACAACCTGTCCATCTGCCGGAATCTTGCCGTTTGCCTGTTTCTGGCTGAGCACATACTCGCAGAGCAGGGAGCCGGACATATTGCCGGTCAGCGGAATGTATTCGCCGGACTTGGTATCTTTGACATACACGCCCAGACGATCGGCATCCGGATCGGTTGCCAGAACGAGGTCTGCATTTTTCTCTTTTGCCAGAGCCAGTCCCAATTCAAATGCTTCCTTTGCCTCCGGGTTCGGATAGCTGACGGTCGGGAAATCGCCGTCTGGAAGCTCCTGCTGCGGAACCACATATACATGGGTAAATCCAAGCTCTTTCATCACACGGCGTGCCGGGATATTGCCCGTGCCGTGAAGCGGTGTATACACGATCGTGATCTGATCCTGCATGCGGTCAATCGCGCCCTGATTGACTACCTGTGCCTTGACCTGTGCAATATATTTGTCGTCGATCGCTGCACCGATGATCTCGTAGAGTCCTTTTGCCTTTGCCTCTTGTGCTCCCATCGTCTTAACGGTGGAAAGATCGGTGATCGCCATAACTTCCTCAGTCACGCCCTTGTCATGCGGCGGTGTAAACTGTGCGCCGTCCTCCCAGTAAACCTTGTAGCCGTTGTACTCCGGCGGGTTGTGGCTGGCGGTGATATTGATGCCGGCGATGCAGCCAAGCTCACGGACGGCAAAGGAAAGCTCCGGCGTCGGGCGCAGCGTCTCGAACCGGTACGCCTTGATGCCATTTGCCGCCAGTGTCAGCGCTGCTTCCTCGGCAAATTCCGGGGACATATGACGGGAGTCAAATGCGATCGCCACGCCTTTTGCCGCGCCGCCCTGCTTGATGATGTAATTTGCCAGTCCCTGGGTCGCACGGCGGACGGTGTAGATATTCATCCGGTTAATACCTGCACCGATGATGCCGCGCAGTCCTGCCGTACCAAACTCCAAATCCATATAGAAACGCTCTTTAATCTCATTTTCATCGCCCTCAATGGCGCGTAATTCCTCTTTCGTTGCCTCGTCAAAGTATGGATTTTCCAGCCATTCTTTGTAAATCGTCATGTAATCCTTCATGATTCACTTACCCCCTGCTTTCTTCTAGGATGACTTTCTTTTTCTCCATTATAGTATAATTATTCTGAAAAATAAAGAGAATTTCGGTTACTATTCTTTGTCTTTATTTTTTCTCTTTTCAAAGTTTCTCCATGATGTATCGAATACGCTTAACCAAAGAATTTATATGCATATGTAAATCAACATTTCTTATCGGATTGCCTCAAGAAAGAGGTTCCGCGCCGTCTGCTGTTCTTCCAGCTTCTGCAGTTTTTCAATGCTGCGGACTGGAATCCACGCCTTGCCTGCATTATAATAAAAATTTAACTGTTTCCAGTATTTTTCCGGATATAAAAACAGGTAATAGAGGTATGTCCGCTCCTGTGCATTCAACGGCAGAATACGATCATACGTCTCCAGCAGCCGCATCCCCAGACGCAAATCCCAGCCATGCTTTTCCAATATTTTGCGCGTAAAATGATACAGGTCTTCGACCTGGACGCCCCGGTGCATCCGGTTAAATTCAATCACCGCCATCTCATTTTCTTCTACCAATAAAATATGATGCTGGTTCAGATCCCCGTGACACAAATAGTTTTCCGGCTCGCCGTCCTGCTCGATCTGCGCTTTCAGCCCGCCTGCTGCTTCCTGCGCCTGCTCATAAAAGATGGCAAAGCTTCCGCTGACTGCCCTCTCAAAATCCGATTTACGCCGTTTTTTCCGGATATAATTCCGCGTACGGACAAGTTCCCGGTTGTGGCGCTCCATCTCCGCCACCGCCGGACGCGTGAGAATTGACCCCAGATTCCACGACTCATCGATCGCAATGCCGCGCAGTGTCCGGTGCAGCTTCGCGATCTGACCGACCGCCCGGACTACCTCCGCCTCGCTCTGCACACTGCACTCGCGCCCGGAAAACCATTCCTTCACAACACACCGCGTTCCATCCTCCGCCACCGACAAAAGCTCGCCCTCCCGGTTCCGCATATACTGATCGGTCCGGCATGTTTTCTGATTTTGCAGAACATTCATGATTTGTTCTTCAAATTCAAGACGTTTGACGGTCCCCTTATATTCCCGGAGGAGTTTTAACCCCTGACTCGTCTCGCAGATCCATGCGCCTCTTCCACGGCGCTTCGACTGCACTTCCAGTTCATACTGTTCCAGCACCTCGGTTGTTCTCTCGTTCACAACTTCCCCCTCCTGCCTCTATCCGGCTGCCCGCCTTTCCATTTCCCAAAAGAATGTGGACAGCACATTTTCACGCCGGGCCACAGCTGCTGACAGCTATGTTAATTGCAACATTCACACAATTATGCAAATATGCACATCAGACACCCAGCCTGCTACTCCTAACCTATGAGAGGGGGCTTACAAATATGCTTATGCATAAATATCGCAGATTTGAAACACAGTGCACAAACTATAACACACAATCGCCAATGTGGAGTGATTACGAAATTCTGTTCATTGCCATCATTTTGACGGTATGTTACAATGATTCACGTTGAGATAAAAAAGCGGTCTGGCTATTTGTCCCAACAATCAGGCAAAAAATCAAATAATATATTTTACTGTAAATGAAAAGGAGGTCTCTCTTTGTCCATACAATCCGCTCACCGTTCCAACGATGAAAATACGCGCCCGCATTCAGGCGCAGCATCATCCCGTGAAGCTGATCTCGGCAGTGCGCCGATCGGGTCGCTTCTTTTTAAACTGGCGCTCCCGGCAATTGCCGCACAGATCATCAACGTTCTCTATAACATGGTTGACCGCATGTACATCGGCCATATCCCGGACATCGGTCCCAGCGCCCTGACCGGCGTCGGCGTCACAATGCCGATTATCATGTGCATTTCCGCTTTTGCCGCGCTCGCCGCCATGGGCGGTGCCCCGCAGGCGTCGATCCTGATGGGAAAAGGCGACAAGGCTTCCGCTGAAAAGGTACTCGGCAACTGTACCTTCATGCTGACCGTCATTTCGCTCGTCCTGACCGCCCTGTTTCTTGGCTTTGGGCGCCCGATCCTCCTGATGTTCGGCGCCAGTGAGAAGACGATTCTCTACGCCTGGAACTACATGAAAATCTACGTCTGCGGCACTTTCTTCGTCCAGATGGCGCTCGGACTCAATGCCTTTATTAACGCACAGGGTTATGCCAAAACCGGCATGATTACCGTTGCCATCGGCGCTCTCTGCAACATCATCCTCGATCCGATCTTTATCTTCGGACTGCATCTGGATGTGCGCGGCGCAGCACTTGCAACCATCCTTTCACAGGGTATTTCCTGTATCTGGATTCTGCGTTTTCTGACCGGAACGCATAGTACCCTGCGGATACGGCTCCGCAACCTGCGCCCGCAGAAGAAATTTATCCTGCCATGCCTGGCGCTCGGACTGGCGCCGTTTATCATGCAGTTTACAGAAAGTGCACTGTCCATCAGCTTTAACACCAGCCTGTTGAAATATGGCGGCGATACCGCGGTCGGCGCGATGACGATTCTTTCCAGCGTCATGCAGTTTTCCATGCTGCCGCTGCAGGGGCTCTCACAGGGCGCGCAGCCGATCATCAGCTTTAACTATGGAGCAAAAAATATCGACCGTGTGAAAAAAGCGTTTCACCTGCTTCTACGCTCGGCAGCCTGCTATTCCACCTTGCTCTGGCTCTTATGTATGCTGGTTCCACAGATTTTTATTTCCATCTTTACCAACGACGCAGATCTTGCCAGCTATACCATCTGGGCGCTCCGGATCTATATGGCAGCTTCCCTGCTCTTTGCCGTCCAGCTCGCCTGCCAGCAGACTTTTATTGCCCTTGGAAATGCGAAAACATCCGTCTTTCTGGCATTGCTCCGGAAAGTGCTGCTTTTGATTCCGCTGATCTTTATCCTGCCGCATTTCGTTTCAAATCCGGTATTCGGCGTGTTCGTGGCAGAACCGGTGGCAGACACGATTGCGGTGGCGACGACGGCGGCGCTGTTTTTCAGGGAGTATAAGAAATTGGGATAACTCTTTTAATCATCCTCTGATTGAAAATATTGTTGTTAAAAAAGCAAAAGGAAAAGAGACAAAATCGTTTGTCCGGCTTGTCCTGCCGGTTCCAAACGATTTTGCCTCTTTTCTCTTTTTATTTATTAATCTTCTTATGCTTTACTGGTTTTGGCATTCTGCGATTGTTTCAACACTTCCACCTCAGCCAGAAGCCGCTCTTTCTCATTCCAAGCCGGATTCTCCAGCACCTTTTCAAAGAGAAGATGCAGCGTTTTTCCAAGCGCCGGTCCCGGCTGGATGCCTGCCCGAATCAGGTCTTTTCCGGTTACCGCCAAAGTTTTAAGACGGATACAGTCACCGCGCTCCCGGATCTGCCTTGCAAGTGAGCGAACCATTTCCACCGCTTCCATGCGCTCCGGCATCAGAACTTCCTGAAGGAGAAGCAGCCAGTCAAAGACCGTATCTTCCATCGCACTCATCGCGTGGCGGACAGCACTTTCCTCCGGTTCCATCTGCATGAATGCAAAACGGCTCAGAATCTTCGCCTTATCGATCGTGTCGTTGTCCATCTTAAGTTCTCTCAGAACCCGGACACAAGTTCCCTCGCCCGCCGGGGCAAGAAAATACGACCAGCGCAAGGCTTTTTCTGCTGGCAGATGTACCGCAGCAGCAGAAATTTCCCCCGCCATGTCTGTCTCACATTCATGTTTCACGAACATGGGCCCCTGCTGCGCTACCGTTTCCGTTTTGATCGCATCCTTGTCAGCAGCTGGCACATTCTTCGAACATACTTTCTCTTCCAAACTCTGCTTTGCACAGCTTTTCTGCTTTTTCCACGCCGCAAATACCTCTGGAAATGTCTTTGAAATGTACGGTGCCAGTCCTGCCGCCTCTGTTTTCCAGATAAATTCCGGGCGGTCGGACAGGAGTGTTTTTGTCAACTCCACCTGCACCCGTTCCTTGCTCACATGGACGAGGGAGGGTGCCAGCTCACAGAGCGCCTGCCAGGTCTTTTTCTCTATCGAAAATCCCAGCTGGGCCGAAAAGCGGACGGCACGCAGGATCCGGAGCGCATCTTCCGTAAACCGTTCTCCCGCATCCCCGACGCAGCGGATCCGGCGCGCTGCCAGATCCTCCGCCCCGCCGAAAATATCGACAATTCCCGTTTCGTGGCTGTATGCCATCGCATTGATCGTGAAATCACGCCGTCTCAAGTCCTCACGCAACTCGGCAGTAAATACGACTTCCTTCGGGTGGCGTCCATCCTCATATTCACCGTCAATCCGGTAGGTGGTTATTTCATATCCGATATGATCACGCATGACCGTGACCGTACCGTGCTGAAGCCCGGTGTCGATCGTGTGACCGAACACCTGCTTCACCTCCTCCGGGTGAGCCGAGGTCGTGATATCCCAGTCACCGGGAATCCGCCCCAGGATCGCATCGCGGACACAGCCGCCGACTGCAAATGCCTCGTAACCATGTTCTCGCAGCTTTCCCAGGATTTCCTCGACCTGGACCGGCATTTCTATCCGTTTTGGAATCATATTAATATGCCTTACCCCAGTAAACCATCTTCGTTGCCGGCTTGCCGCAGCATACGCAGGTGTCAGCCAGATGTTCCTGATTGAACGGGATGCAGCGGGAGGTTACGCCGACTACTTCTTTCAGTTTATCCTCGCACTCCTGATTGCCGCACCACATTGCCTTGATGAAGCCTGGCTTATTTTCTGCGATCTCCTTCATCTCATCCAGTGTTGTCGCTACATAAGTATGGGAATCTCTGTGTGCTTTTGCACGCTCAAACATATCGTGGTGAATCGTCTCCAGAAGCTCGCCAACCTTTGCTGCGATCTCATCCAGAGATACCGTAATCTTCTCATGCGTATCACGGCGAACCAGAACTGCCTGATTTTCAGCAATATCTCTCGGTCCGATCTCGACACGTACCGGAATACCGCGCATATCGGACTCGCTGAACTTCCATCCCGGAGATTTGTCGGAATCATCCACTTTGACACGGAAGTTGGACAGAACCTCTTTTACCTCGAATGCCTTGTCCAGAACACCCTCTTTTGCCTGCTGAATCGGAACGATCATAACCTGGGTCGGAGCTACCTTCGGCGGCAGAACCAGACCATTATTGTCACCATGAACCATGATGATCGCGCCTACCATACGGGTTGTCATACCCCAGGAAGTCTGATGAACGTATTTTAATTTATTATCCTTATCCAGATACTGGATGTTAAATGCCTTTGCAAATCCATCGCCGAAGTTGTGGCTGGTGCCGGACTGCAGTGCCTTGCCATCGTGCATCAGGGACTCGATCGTGTAGGTTGCCTCTGCACCGGCAAATTTCTCCTTGTCGGTCTTGCGTCCGCGGATAACCGGAATTGCCAGGAAGTCCTCGCACAGATCCGCGTATACATTTAACATCATCTCGGTACGCTCCTGTGCTTCCTCAGCGGTTGCATGAGCGGTATGACCTTCCTGCCATAAGAACTCTCTGGAACGCAGGAACGGACGGGTGGTCTTTTCCCAACGTACAACCGAAGCCCACTGGTTGTAGTTTCTCGGCAGATCGCGGTAAGAATGTACGTCATGTGCATAAAAATCGCAGAACAGAGTCTCGGAAGTCGGACGTACACACATTCTCTCCTGTAACGGCTCTAAACCGCCCTGTGTCACCCACGCTACTTCCGGTGCGAAACCTTCTACGTGATCTTTCTCTTTTTCCAGAAGACTTTCCGGAATAAACATAGGCAGATATACGTTCTCTACGCCGGTTGCCTTAAAGCGCTTGTCCAGTTCATTGCGGATATTCTCCCAGATCGCATATCCGGCCGGTTTGATAATCATGCAGCCCTTTACACTGGAGTAATCAGAAAGCTCTGCTTTCTTTACGATATCCGTATACCACTGGGCGAAATCTTCATCCATCGATGTGATGGCTTCTACCATTTTCTTTTCCTTTGCCATGTCATTTCTCCTTGTTAAAAACATTTTATTGAAATCCGGCTTGCCGGATTTTGGCGCCGAGGCGCGGCTGCCATCACAGCCATATTCCTCTGCGCTGAATGTAACAAAAGCCATCCGATCCCTGCTGATCGCTGCGATCAAAGGGACCGAATGGCTTAACTTCGGCGGTACCACCCTGCTTAACCAGAATCTCATTTACTCTGGTTCACTTACCTTCCGTTAACGCCGGAAATACGTTGCATTTTCATGCACAGCTCCAGGGTCGGTTCAACTTTCAGGGACACAAAAGCCTCGCACCATACAGCTTTCTCTCTGAACGTGTGTCAAAGTTTACTATTTCCTCTCTTCGCCTGTTTTGCTTCTTATTGTTCGATGTTCTAAAATCAAACGCCGGATTTCTTTTACGGCATCCATCCACGGAATTAGCCGTGCAAATCCTGACAGTATTATGATTTTACGCCAATCGGGCGGGTTTGTCAAGGCTGGAACGTGCCCTTATATTGCTTGCGAACCAGAACACAAATCACCCATCATGCACACCTGAATCGACTTTCCCAATACTCTTTCTTTTTACTCGGTCGTCACTGACTCGGTTGCATCCGAGTAAAAAATCAACGTATATACCCCAAATCGCATCTTCCCTATTTTGACAAAATATCCTCCCGATACATCTCCGCCAGCGACCGCAGGATCTTCGCCGTCATCCCCCAGATGATTCCTTCCTCACGCCGGTAAAAGTAAACGTCGTAATGCCCGCGCCGCCAGTGATAATCGCGACCGCCTGGTACATCTTCAAATGGGAATGTCTCTTCCGGCACAGTCACAAGCTCCGTCTCGTAGCGCTCTGGTTCATGTTCCGCGAACCAGCGGAGCGGAACGGAAAAGGTGTGATCGACCTCCGCCTCGGAATATGACCAGCGGTAGCCCTGTAGCGCCCCTAAAAATGGAGAAATCTCCATCGCTCCAGGCGCTTCCAGCACATCTAGCGGCGCGATGACGCGGATCTGGCAGCGGTTTATCAAGAGTTCCTCCATCGTCTCACGGACCGCCGCCTGCTTCGGCGTCTCCCCCCGCTCAACGGCACCACCCGGAAAACAGATCTCGCCCGGCTGCGTTTTTAAGCTGCCCGCGCGCACCTCAAACACCACGTGGTACTCCCCGCCTTTCTGAATCAGCGGCACCAGCACCGCCGCCCGGCGGATTTTCTCTTTCTCCAGCCGCCCAGCTCTCCGGCTGCCCCAGATGCGACTCATCTGCGCCAGCTCGCCGCCCTGAGTCCCTTCTAAGAATGCCTCGACACACTGGTTAAATGCGTCGGGCTTTTCTGCCGCAATAAAATGAGTTCCCTCTAAAATCCGAAGTCTCGCATTTGGCAACGAACGCGCAATCCGGCGTGTGTGGCGTTCGCGGATCATGTCATCACTGCCCGCTATCACAAGGACGGGCATTTTCAGACGGCGGAGAAGTTCAGGGCGGATCCAGGGTTCATACAGCATTAAAGATAGAAGCTCTTTTTTGTGTATATTGGCATCCCAATCGTTTTCCCTTTTTCCATGAATTTTTTCTTTCTGACAGCTTCTTCTCTGTTGTTTATTCCGTCCTTCCTGTCCATTCTTTTTTTCGTTTTCTTTTGAAAACTGCTTTTCTGTCCGCATTTTCCCTGCTGCCATCTGCATTTTTTCTCTTACCTGCCCGATGCCGCTCTTCTGCAGCCAGAGTTTCCCCTCAACGCCCAGGTACTCCTGCGCCACATCCGCCAGCACGGACAGCCTCATGCCAAACGGATTCAGATTCGCTCCATTTAAAATCAGCCGATCCACATATCCCGGATATTTCAAGGCAAAAATCAGCGCAATGTTGCCGCCATCACTGAATCCCAGCAAAATGATGCGCCTGAGTCCCCGGCGGTCGAGAAATTCTTTCAGATCTTCGGCAAAACGTTCCAGTGTAAATGCCCCCTGGCCGCGCGGCGATCTGCCATGTCCGCGTGTGTCCACTGCAATCACATGGTATTTTGACTCGAAAAAGGACATCTGGTTTACAAAATAGGAGCTGTCCTCTCCATTTCCATGAAGCAGCACCATCGGCTGTCCGGTTCCTGACTCTTTTGTATATAAATTCACGTTTGTTCCTCCATATTAAATGATATACAAACTTATTTCAGCTTAACATCCAACTACCCTCCAGCAACTCTTTCTCTGCTGTTTTTCTGGAACTTTTTTTGCATTTTTAATTCCGTATCTATTATTATATACGATCCTCTTGTCTCCCGACAATTCTAAAAAATCCTTTCATCTCCTTAAATTCCCACATTTAAAAACAATTTCAGGTTGTCCATCCACCAATACTCCACTTTTTTCCTCTTCCCCCCTCTAAAAATACCTACCTATAAACAACCGTCCCTTCGTCCTCATCCCCATATTCCTCCACAAAATCCTTAATAATCAACAGCCCAATCGGCCCCAGCAAAAAACCGAACAGACCAAACAGCTGTAAGCCCACATAGATGGCCGCCAGCGTCTCCAGCGGCGACAGTCCCATTTTCTTTCCCATCAGATGCGCCTCCGTGAACTCTCGCAGGAAATAGCAAAGCAGATACAGTCCGAAGAGAATCAGTGCGTGTCCCCACTCCCGCTTAAATAATAGAAGGATACTCCACGGCACCAGCGCCGTCCCCGTGCCGAAGATCGGCAGGGCATCCAGAACACCGATTCCGATTCCGCCCAGAATATAATATGGATTTCCAATCAGCAGCAGTCCTAGCATCGAGAGCGAAGATGTCATCAGGAAAATAACTGACTGTGTTTTCAGCCACGCGCTTCCCGTCACCGCAAGCCGCCTGCCGAGCAGAAAAAATTCGCGGTGAAACATCGAGTCAAACCGCCTCCGGCGCAGCTCATCCATTTCCTGTAAGCTCAAAATCGAGGCAATGAAAAATAAAACAACCACAACAACCGCGCGCACGATCCTCGCCGCAGCCGGAACCGATTTTTGAAGGAGCTGCGGCAGCAGGATTTCCTTGACCTGTCCGCCGCCCTGCAAGCCTGTCCCGCGAAAGAGCTGTCCCAGTCTTCCCGCCGGTAAATGAAGAAACCGTTCTGCCGACTGTTCAAATTGCCCTCCCAGCAGTGACAGTTCCTCCATCCGTCCGGGAAGCTCTTCTAAAAAGCGTTCCAGCTCCTCCATGAAACGCCGTCCCCCTGCTGCCAGCAAAACAAACAGCAGTATACACAGCAAAATCAACTCCACGCCCCCGATCACACCAATAGGAATGCCGATGGTGCGCCCGCGGAAGGAGATTCGCAGCCTTTTTTCAAGAAATGCCGCAGACGGGCGGAGAAAGAGTGCCATCAGGTAAGCCGCCAGAAACGGGAACACAAGTGGCAGCAGATACCGGAAACTTAAGTACACGCCCGCCGTGACTGCTGCTGTGAGAAATGCTTTTTTCTGTTTTCTGCTGAATGCCATCTTCGTAATTCCCACCTTCCCAATTTTTCTTTCTTCCATACACGGTTATGTTTCCATTTTGCCGCATCCATTCAAACCATCTTATCCGTCCAAATAAACATCATTTCACTAAACGAAAAACCACAGGAAACCGGCGTCAGCTCTCGCTTCTTCCGGCTCCTGCGGTCTCTTTTGTAAGCCCTCTTTAGTCGTTCCGGGGCTTACCCATGGACTCCGCCCATTTATGATTCGTACTTCCTTTGTACACGCTTTAGTATGAGCGGGTTGGAGGAAAATATACATAATTTTGTGCGTATGAAAATCAAACAAATCTGCCAAGCCAGAGCACTCATGTTTTTCCGTCCTCTCCCACCAATGACAACTTGAAATTTGCGCATTACCCACACGCCTCCACTCTATTTTTAGATTATTTCTTTAAATTCTTACAGTTTTTTTACTTTTCATTCTTTGTTCTTGCATATCCTTATACAATATGTTAGTATTTGCGTACAAAACACATCATTATTTTTTATAGTAATTGTTCCAATTTCGACCATATAGACAGTAACTCAAAAAATAAATATTTTCATCATAGGCGCCCCCAAATTTAGCATTTTTAAATCAAAGGAGGTATCTACCATGACATATAGACGAAATTTCTTTTCATATTTTAATTTCTTAGGGATATCGTTTTGCATCTTTATTGCATGGGCTTCTTATTTCGGCTATAAGAGCTTAGTAATAAATGGGCTTTTGGCATTCTTTGTATTCTGTGTATTAAAATGTGTCATGTTTGCAAAATTTAAAAATGATATACTGGAAAACGATACTCCCTTCCTATTTAAACTTTCTAATCATGTGTTCGGAATCATGTTCATTATCATGGACCTCTTTATTTTTTATATAAGTCGTTGATTTCCGAACAGGGAGAATCTCATTGCGACAGATGCCACCAGATGCAGAAATCAGGTGCCATCCCAAATAAACATACATCAAAAGGAGAATCTAGTATGAAACTTGCAGTCACCTATGAAAATGGACAAATTTTTCAGCATTTTGGTCACACCGAACAGTTTAAGATCTATGAAGTGGCTGACGGAAAAATCGTCAGCGAAGAAGTGGTCGATACGAACGGCAGCGGTCACGGCGCTTTAGCTGGTTTTCTGATGCAGCACGGGGTCGAGGCGCTGATCTGCGGCGGCATCGGCGGCGGAGCGCAGGCAGCTCTGGCCGAGGTCGGCATCAAGCTCTACGGCGGCGTCAGCGGTGAGGCGGATGCGGCGGTCCATGCGCTGTTAGCCGAAAACCTCGGATTCAATCCAGATGTTCAGTGTAGTCACCATAACCAGAAACACGGGGATGGCGGTCACACCTGCGGCAGCCACGGCTGCGGAAACCATGGCTGTCACTGATAAAAATTTTCGCTTCTAAATTTTACTCACAAATAACTTCGCTTACAGAGTGAACTGCGGTTCTGTGGAAAATTCCATCCGTTCTCCTGTCACCGGGTGAAGGAACGACAAGCGAACCGCACACAGCGCCAGCGGCTCGCGGCGGGCACGTCCCACGGAGGCAGCCGCTGGTGCACCATACTTGGTATCTCCCACCAGCGGCGTTCCATGCGCAGCAAACTGCACGCGGATCTGATGATGACGCCCGGTGTGGAGATGGATTTCCACCAGAGAGCGCACTGCTCCATCTCCCTGTTCTTTTTCTTCTAATATCTGATATTCCAATTCCGCCCGCTTCGCACCGGCAGCCGACTTATCCACAATCCGGCTGGTATTCGTTTTCCCGTCTTTCAACAGATAATCCACGTACTTACCCACATTATCCACAGGTTTTCCACATACCACAGCCTGATAGATTTTCTCCAGTTTTCCGTCCTGTACCTGACGGCTCAAGTGCGCTGCCGCCTTCTGGTTCTTGGCATACACCATCACGCCGCGCACCGGCTTGTCCAGCCGGTGGATAACTCCAACATACGGCTCCACCGTGACTGTGGATGCTTTTGGGGATAAACCGGTGGATAACTTTTTCGCTTCCTGCGCCTTCCGGTGGAGATAATTTTTGATCTCGCTGACCATATCCGGCTCCAGACGTCTCGATGTCTGCGACTCTATTCCGGCTGGTTTGACCACAACCAATACATCCTTATCTTCATATAAAACATCTAACATAACTGATTTCCTCTCTACTTCATCCATGGATTCCCGAGATTTTAACTTCTCAAATCATCCATGATTCATTTTTTCTTCCACTTCTAACTTTAAAATTTTCATATGCAAACCATCGCATATATTTATTGCTAACGCACACGAAACGTGAAAATCTTTCGTTAAGTCCTCATATTATTTCGTGATTTCATCACTCAATCACTTCGCCGTTCGCCAAAAGTGAGCAAGCTCCCTATGGCTTTCTTCCGCCCATTATAACATATCTCTTTCCCCTCTTGCATATTTTTCAAAAAAGATGTATAGTATATAAAAACATTCGATATAGTTTTAAATACTACATATCACATTTATAATTACCTTATCAATTTTACAGCAAAGGAGGTTATTCTATGATTTCCAATCAAACACATACATCTAACACAACGGAACTCGCTGAAACAAAGCAGCATAAATTCCACGTAAAGGATCCCGGAAGCGCGCTGACGCATTTTATCGCGATGATCGGCGCGGTGATCGCGGCAGTTCCACTGCTTCACAAAGCGGCTGGAGAAGCAGATTCGCGCCATCTTGCGGCGTTGGCTGTATTTATCGTCAGCATGATCCTGCTCTATGCCGCCAGCACGACCTACCACACCTTTAATATTTCCGAGCACGTTAATAAAATCCTGCGTAAGATCGACCACATGATGATTTTCATCCTGATTGCCGGAACTTACACACCGGTTTGCCTGATCGTCCTTGGAAATAACACCGGTTACCGGCTTCTGGCGCTCGTCTGGGGTATCGCGATCGCTGGGATTCTCGTCAACGCGCTCTGGATCAACTGCCCGAAGTGGTTTTCTTCGCTGGTTTACATCGCGATGGGCTGGATCTGTGTGCTGGCCTTCCGGCAGATCGTGCTGGCACTTCCGAAAAGCGCCTTTCTCTGGCTGCTGACCGGCGGGCTTATCTACACGGCGGGCGGCATTATCTACGCACTGAAACTGCCGATTTTCAATGCAAAGCATAAAAATTTCGGTTCGCATGAGATTTTCCATCTGTTTGTCATGGGCGGAAGCCTGTGCCATTATGTGATGATGTACGCATTTGTAGCATAAGGGTGAACTACCCATTTCGTCTGACAGGCATTATGCCTCATACGTACACGAAATGCATACATTCAATTTTTTATGTCACATTCATTCTCCTTTCAAAAAAGGAACCGTCCTGATGCCAGCTGATAGACTGACCCAGGCGGTTCCTTTTCAATTCATTAAAAGCGTTTAAAAATTTTCTACGAAACTATTTTCTATGTTTTTACGTGCTTTCTCATGCTGCTCCTTTATCAAAGTCTCTTGTGATTTCCTTGTAATAAAGCACGATTCCCGTGACACCGACCAGCACTTCCGAGATCGGAAATGCAAACCAGGTAAAGCGCAGGTCAATCAGCGACAGCAGCCAGAAAATCGGAATCAGGCAGCAGATCTGGCGCATCACGGACAAAAAGAGGCTGATCTTTCCATTTCCGATCGCCTGGAAGAAGACCGGGGTCATCAGTGAAAATACCGCCGGAATAAAACTTGCCCCGATGATAGGGAATGCATTTTTTCCGATCGCGATGACCTCGCTGCTCTTTGAAAAAATCTGGAGCAGCTGCACTGGAAAGAAAACGAAGCAGATCACACCGACCAGCATAAACACACAGGAAAATCCATAGCTGTCCCGCATAATTTCCCGGCATCTCGCATAGCTCTTGGTTGCATAGTTAAAGCTGAGCACCGGAACGATACACGTCTGCAAGCCCAGCAGCGGGATAAAGAAAAACGTCTGCATTTTATAATAAAGCCCCAGCACCGTCACTGCCGAATCTGAAAATCCGGCAAGGATCGCATTTAAGATCACGATATAAACTGTAAATAATGCCTGCATAATAATCGACGCATAGCCAAACCAGTAGATCTGCTTGATATAGAGCGGCATTTTTGTGCGCTCTGGCAATCTGCCAACCCCGCCAAACGATGTGATGACCGCAGCCGCCACCTGTCCGCAGACAGTCGCATAGGCAGCACCCGCGACTCCCAGCTCCGGCACCGGACCGAGTCCGAAAATCAGGATCGGGTCAAGCACGATATTCGTCAGCGCCCCCACGGTCTGGGCGACCATCGGACGGTGCATATTGCCCCGCGACTGATGGACCTTCGTCCAGTTTCCTTCCAGAAATGCCCCGATGCTGCCGATACAGACGATCTGTCCGTAGATAACAGCACTCTCGATCGCTTCCGGGGTATTCGCACTTGTCAGGACATACGGACGCATACAGAAGATCGAGAAAATGGCAAATATAAACCAGGTTCCAAGCGCCAGAAGCGTGCCTGTTCCCGCTGTTTTTTCCGCCTGTCCCGGCATTTTCTGTGCATACAAGCGCGCCATGTAGGTATTCACGCCCACGCCGGTTCCCACCGCCAGCGCAATGATGATGAGCTGCAACGGATAAATGACCGAAAGCGCCGTCAGCGCCGATTCGGAATATTTTCCCACAAAAAAACTGTCTACAATGTTATACATCGCCTGAATCAGCTGCGCCAGCATAACCGGAGGTGCGATTTGCAGCAATATCTTCGGAATTTTCTCCGTCCGGAAAAATTCTGTATCCGTTCCCGCCTTACTCTTCATCGTCCGTCTCCCCCAGTGCCTCTTCCAGAATCTGGTCATACTCCATAAACAGTTCCGTCATTCTGCAGATCTTGTCCTCTCCCAGACGTTTCGCCGCCCGCTCTTCCATCCGGCTTAACGAATATAATAATTTTTCCGAATACCGTTCGCCCTCCGGCGTCAAAACAAGCGCCTTTTCCTTCCCGGTGCTCTTTTCCGGATCCGCTACAAGAATCCCATCCTTTTTCATCTCTGAAATCACATGGTTCACCGTCTGCCGCGGAAGCAGATACGAATCACAGATCTGCTTTTGCGTACAGGATCCGAATTCGCGGATGGTGTAAAGCACCAGCATCCGGTTATAGCTCACATTGTTATTCTTTGCCCACATCGAGTATACACCACGGCAGCGGATGATCGCCTGGTTGACCTGATCGTAAAGTTTTTGTATTTTATATTCCATAACCTTCCCCATTCAATCCCATTTGGGACTGAAAGAAGTATACGACCGGATTTTGAAATTGTCAATCTTTACTCGCTCCGCGATATCAAACCGATATATTACAATGTACGAATAGTGATTTCCATGGTTTTTTAACTAATAGGCAGGCACAATCATCGTCTTCCAGGAGCGGTCCTGGCACTTGTATTCCATCTGGATTTCTGTAAATAACATCCCCGCCTGCCTGTGAAACTTCGCAATCTTTGAAATAAGAAAAATATTCTGACGAAAATATCCTATATCGTTATTATCAAATTTGTTTCCACAGAAACAGTAACGTCAATGAAAATTGATATCACATTAAAAATACACCCTAAATGACTAAAGCGCCGTTCCTTTCTTCGGCGCAAAAAAACGACTCATATCGGTATGTTCCAGCGTAAGCAGTTCCACTTTCTTATCAATTCCACCCGCATACCCGGTCAGGCTTCCATTCGTTCCTACTACGCGGTGACATGGAATGATGATGGAGACCTCATTATGCCCCACTGCACCGCCTACCGCCTGCGCGGACATATGGGACGCATTCTGCATCTTCGCCAGCTTTTTTGCAATCTCCCCATAGGTAGTCGTCTGTCCATACGGAATTTGCAATAAAATCTGCCACACCGCCTGTCGAAATGCGGAGCCAGTCGGATGCAGCGGCGGAATAAAGTCCGGTTCTTTGCCAGAAAAATAAATATCCAGCCATCTCTTTGCCTCGGTTAAAATCGGGGATTCCTGTGAAATAGCTCCGTCTGGAAGTGTATTTGCAAAATACTTCTGCCCCTCAAACCACAGACCCGTGAGTCCGATCGCGTCTGCCGCCAGCAGAATATCGCCTAACTTTGATTTATATGTACATGTATATACTGTTTTATCCTTCACCGCGGACTCCTCCCAAGGTTATCGACTGCTTTTTTACATCCAATCGCTTTCTGCTTCCTCCAGCTTCTTCACAAGTGTATCTTTAAGAACCGTAAAAGCCAGCATAAAGCTATCGCGTATCAGCAGAATCAACTCGTCTATTTCATCCTCATTATATATATAACAGAGGTATTGCGTTTTTTTAACATGAGTAACCATATCTCAGCATCATTGATAAATCCGATCTTATAACCAAGCTGGAAGTTATGGCTTTAATTTCCTCCAAATAACCAGCTTTAGGACAATACATACGACCACCACAACAGCCACCATGGCACCATCCAACAGTAACTCTGTGTACCACGGTGCAGACTGCATGACATATGAATTTGGATAGGTTTTAAAATGCCAAAACTCATAAATTCCGAACCCAATGAAAACTCCTATGAATGAACCGATAACGATGTTTAAAAAACAATTCAACTTTCTCAGCATGGCAGTTCACCCTTTTCCAAATATTGATTTGTTTATTGCCCTTTTATAACGGTTGCATCATTTCAAGGATGATGCCATCCGGGTCTCTGAAATAAAACGCTCTGCTTTCCCCGAATCCCTCAGCCCTGAAATCGAAATACTGTGGTTCAGACAAGCACTCCACATGATTTTCAATCAGGATTTTGTAGGCAGAATCTATGTCATCCGTGTAGAAGCATACTTCTGAGATAGATGTCGTAAACAAATCTGATTGCATTTGATTTACTTTATTGTCTACAAACTGAATCAGCTCAACTGGCGGTGCCTCAATAGCCTTGGAGCCATTCAAATAAGCAACTCTTGCTTTGCAATTTGCTCTACGAAACATTTTATCTGTTTCTTCGCCTTCCATAAAAATTTCTCCTTGAAATTCAAGTCCAAGGATGTCTCTGTAGAAAGCAATCGAGCGATCCAAGTCAGAAACCGTTAATCCAACGTGATAAATTCTTCCGACCATCTTTATATCCTCCTGATGAAATTTCTGTTTTTTTATTCTCTCACAAATAAACTGGAAGTTAG
This sequence comes from Clostridium sp. AF02-29, assembly GCF_934835585.1. Taxonomy (NCBI): domain Bacteria; kingdom Bacillati; phylum Bacillota; class Clostridia; order Eubacteriales; family Clostridiaceae; genus Clostridium; species Clostridium sp. AF02-29. The sequence continues at coordinate 30,333 of NZ_CAKVZK010000034.1, forward strand.
CGATTTCTTTTTCCGGTATTCTCTGTCCCACGGATTTCCTC
>NZ_CAKVZK010000035.1:0-29915 GCF_934835585.1 Clostridium sp. AF02-29
TGCTTTACAATACCAGACAAAATGACTGATGCCCCGGAAAGCCTGTAAAACAGGCACTTCCGGGATACACAAGACAGGACAAAAATCGACTTCCATTATCAAGAGGTGAGTGCTAATTATTCTGTGAAGATTTTGTGAACACAATGAGCTGTGCATGGCGTATAAAAAAAGACACAGGTCACATTTCTATGACCTGCGTCTTGCGTTGTAATTCTTATTTTATTTTACTTCAACTAATTCGATCTTGAAGTTCAGCTCCTTACCAGCCATCTCATGATTGGCGTCAAACGTGATATTTACCTCATCCTTTGCGATAACCTTTACCGGGAACGGCTGTCCCATCTGGTTGGTTAAGTAAACCTGCTGACCTACCTGCAGTTCCTCGGAACCCGGCAGTTTGGCAATCTCAAGCTCCAGAATTGCGTTCGGATCCGGCATGCCGTAAGCTTCCTCCGGCATCAGGTGGATCTCCTTTACCTCGCCGACTTCCATATCAGCGACAGCGGCATCGAAGCCCTTGATCATCTGACCGGCGCCGCAGACAAACTCCAGCGGTTCGCCGCGATCGTAGGAAGAATCGAACTGTGTGCCATCGTTAAAAGTACCTCTGTAATGTGTGCGGCAGGTTTTGCCGACGTTGCGTCCTGTGATTTCAGACATTTTAAAATCCTCCAAATGATATTGATATGCGGTAATGGACAATCTTCCTCAAACGGACAATTTCCAGTGATTTCAGATGCATATTTATCAGTATACTAGAAAACAAGGCGAATGGGAAGAGAAATGTTGTCTCTCCGGTACCGATATTGTCAGTTTTTGCAACGAGGATGGAGCAAGCTGGAAGCAGAGAAGATCAGTTCTCCCATCGAATCTGCTCCCCCTGCACCAGCGGAAAACGCGAAAGCGTCTCCCCGTCCAGGTTCTCCCGGTTCATATCCACTGCCGTGATCTGATGGTTTTCATATGTCGTGTAGTAGTAAATCCCCTTATCCGCATTGCAGCAGGAGGTGTAGAGTGTGATTTCATATTTTCCATCGGAGACCTCGCAGCATCCGCGCTGCTGGTCAACCGAACCTAGGATATGGAAAAACTGGCTGACACTTTCTAATTCGGATGCGCCGGAGCGGGCATTTGATTTTGTAAAAGCGACCCGTACAAACCGGGAAGCGGAGGAGAGGTCTCCCGGAAGTCCGAGAGCGCCCATGCCGCGGCTGTAGGTTGTAAGCGGCAGATCGGCAGAAAATGTATTCTGCGGCTGCTTCGGGGACAGGTTCATGTAATTGTTGAGGGAGAACAGCTGCTGCGGGAACGGCGGATTGTTTGTCAGGACGCCCACCGGATTGTCGTAGATATGCAGTCCGTCCGCCATCGGCTCGATGACGATGCATTCATTTTTATCGGCAAGAATCCAGTGAAGCTGCGCCGGGGCAAACTGCTCGTTGAATGGGGTGTCGGTCAGTACCATCTGGGCGAGGTGGACGCGAGCCTCTTTCACGGACGCGCACTGGCTGAGAATCCAGGGGATGAACTCAAACTGTGCGATGTTGTCATGATCCTCCTGCGGCTTCTGGTAGGAGGCATTGCCGACGAAATTCAGTCCCGCCATGCAAAGCCCCTTCTCATTAAAAGCATCATAATAAAGCGGATAATCCCCCGCCACATGTGCCATGCCGATGATGGCATAGTGGGTCGAAACCGCGCTTGCGTGGCGGAAAGTAAGTGGATAGTTGCGAGGTGTGACGGTTACTTCGTCCCCGTAAGAAAATTCATAATCTAAGGTTCTGCCGAAGTAGAAATCGGCGGTTTTGTAGGTTGCGGCTGTACACATGGTCATTTCTCCTTTTTCTGTTTCAAAGTGTGTGGGTCAGATGGTGTTTATCAATGTTCTATTTATTTGTTGTATGCTTTATACTCAACTGCATCATTGTAAAAGTGGAAATGAATCTTGTTGTTTTTAGTATATTTAGTATATCAAATTTTTGAGAAAAATATAGAGGAAAAGCGGATATGGAAATAGAAAGAGATTGGTCAGGTCATTTTAGAATTTAAAGTGAAAGGTAAAATCAATCTGCTTCACAAATGTATTGTCTGGGTATATAATAAGGGGCATAAACAAATAGAAATGATAGGCAAATAATTTTTTTTACAGGAGGACTCACCCATGGCTGATCCAGATAGAATCCAGATAAACGAAGCCCGCATCCGCGCTGAATTTGACGAGCTGGCGCGGATCGACTCGGAAAGTTTCGGGGAACGCGAGATGGCGGATCGCTTGAAGGAAAAGCTCGCAGAGCTGGGAATCCAGGCAAAGGAAGATGACACAGCCGAGAAAATAGGAGGCAATGCGGGAAATCTGTTTGGAACGTTAAAGGGCGGGCTGCCGGGCACGCCGATCCTGCTGTCCGGGCATATGGACACGGTCGCGCCGGGAATCGGAAAGAAGCCGGTTTTTCATGAGGACGGAACCATCACTTCGGATGGAACCACCGTGCTTGGCGCGGACGATCTGACCGGGGTAATCGCTATCTTAGAAGGCATCCGTGCCGTGCAGGAGGCAGAAATCCCGCACCGGGATATCGAGATCCTCTTTGCGGCGGCGGAAGAGCCGTTTACAAGAGGAAGCTCGGAGTTCGATTTCAGCCAGATGAAAGCGAAGGAATCTTACGTTTTGGATGTAACTGGACCAGTCGGGACAGCGATCCTGCAGGCACCGACGATCCTTTCCTTTGAGGCGGCAGTCAAGGGGCGCGCAGCGCACGCTGGATTTGAGCCGGAGAAAGGCATCCACGCGATTCAGACGGCGGCCCGCGCGATTGCCGCATTAAAGCTGGGGCACGTGGATGAGGAAACAACCCTGAATGTGGGCTTGATTTCGGGCGGTTCGGTTGTGAATGCCGTGCCGGAACTCTGCACCTGCCGGGGCGAGATCCGCAGCTACAGCCATGAAAAGGCAATGGAGACCCTGGAAGATGTCCGCCATGTCTTTGAAACCGCCGTCAAAGAGGCGGGGGCAGAGCTTTCTTTCACACACCGCCTCCATGTCAAAGCCTTCCATCTGGAACCGGACTCGCCGGTGGCAGTTCATTTTGCCGAGGCCTGCCGCACCCTGGGAATCGAGCCGAAATTCGGCAGCACCTTCGGCGGCAGCGACGGAAACACGATGATGCAGCACGGAATCCCATGCGCGGTGCTTTCCTGCGGTATGTACGAGGTTCATTCCGTGCGGGAGTATGCGAAGGTGGGGGATATTGTGAATGGGGCGAGATTGATCGCGGAACTGATTACGCAGGGGCAAGAAGCGAGTATAGAGTAAAACTGAAAAATGTTGACATAGCCGAACGGCTTTATTATTTCACCAAAACAATTATATAGCCGTTCGAACAAAAAATAGGGTGATTTGGAATGAAAATAACATCGACAAGCGCTGAATGAAATGTCCATCCAGCTTATGGAAGAAGGATATCCAAAGGCAAGGGATATTCGAGAGCAGATATTAAAAGAGGGCGGATATTCTCATTTATAAAAGTACCTTTCCATTTTGGTAGAGTTATTTTTGCAACTATTTTGTAAGAAAAGTAAGAAAATGTCTATATATTTTGGAACATAAATCTGATATTATTAGAATAAATAAGAGACATGTCTGGTTTTGCAAAAATAAAGAGAGGTTGCTGTTTTGTGAGATTTCAGCCCTGTCAGGATAGTGAATCGAGAGGTGATCGATATGAAGAAAAAATTCTGGCTGATATTATACCATTTAGGCGGTTCGGTGGTACTTTTATTGTTACTGTACACGTCTCTTCAAGGCTTGACAACGGTGACCTTATGTTTAGCGATACCGGTATTGGCAGCAAGTATTATAGAGGCAAAATTTGAATGGAAATTTTTACGAGAGAATCCGGAAATCAAAAAGGATACAACCTATCGGATCGCAAAAACACTCGGATATCTTTGTGGTCTTATTTTGGTGGTAGGAGTATGGCCTCGTCATTAGAACATTTTTGCTTAATAAAAGACTCTGTTACACTTGGATTGAATCGAGAGGTGATCAATTATGAAGAAAAAATTCTGGCTGACATTATACAATATAGGCGTTTCTATTTTATTCTTACTGTCATTGTACAGTTATGCAAAAGGCATGGCAGGCTTTTCTTTATTTTTAGCGCTGGCAGTTTTTGGAGAAATTGCGGCAAGGGCTTTTATTGAATGCAAATACTTGCAGGAGAGTCCAGAGATAAAAGAGGATACAGCTTATCGAATCACGAAAGTATTGCGATTGCTTTGTGAAATTATCTTGATCATAGGAGTATGGCGGATTCGTTTTAAATAGCCACATTCTAAAAATAACACTTATGATATATTCCATATTCAATGAAAGAGGAGGCATCCGTCCATCAACCTCGGTTGCTTCCTCTTTCTCTATCTATTTCAATCAAAATCTATTTCATCATATCGCGTAAAACCGTCAATATCTCCATCGCCGCCGCTTCCTTGCTCATCTGCTCCAGATGGCGGGTCTGCTGCTTATCGATCAGCGTGATGACGTTCGTATCGGTGCCGAATCCGGCGCCGGCTACCTTTAAGTTGTTGGCAGCGATCAGATCCAGATTTTTGCGTTCCAGCTTGCCGCGGGCGCGTTCCTCCAGCTGGGAGGTCTCCATCGCGAAGCCGCAGAGCAGCTGTCCCGGACGTTTGTGTGCGCCGAGGTAGCTTAAAGTGTCCTCAGTACGCTCCAGCGCCAGGCTCAGATCGCCGTCGGATTTCTTGACCTTTTCATCAGAAACGACTGCCGGACGGTAGTCAGCGACGGCTGCCGCCTTGATGATAATGTCCTGTTCTTCGCTCCGGGAGATAACTGCCTCGAAGAGGTCGTGCGCGCTCTTAATGTGGACAGTATTGATAAACGGAGGTGGAGTCAGCGAGGTTTCGCCGGTGACGAGTGTCACATCGGCGCCACGCAGCATCGCCATCCGTGCCAGGGCGTATCCCATTTTTCCGGTCGAATGGTTCGTGAGGTAGCGCACCGGATCGACCGCTTCCTGGGTCGGACCGGCGGTCACAAGGATCTTCTTTCCGGTGAGATCCTTCGGGTAGGCGATCGCGCGGAGAATATACTCCATAATCAGCCCCTCATCCGGGAATTTGCCCTTTCCGGAATCGCCGCAGGCGAGCAGACCGCTTGCTGGTTCGATGATGGTAAAGCCGTAATGTTCTAACAGGCAGAGATTATCTTGGGTAATAGGATTCTCATACATCCGTGTGTTCATCGCCGGAGCAATGATGCGCGGGCACTGGCAGGCTAAGAGCGTGGTCGTCAGCATATCATCGGCAAGTCCGTGTGCCAGTTTGGCGCAGACATTGGCGGTCGCCGGGGCGATGATCGCGAGGTCGGCTTTCTTTGCCAGTTCCACATGCTCTACTTCAAATTTAAAATTCCGGTCAAAGGTGTCCGTCAGGCACTTATTGACCGTCAGGGTTTCAAACGTCAGCGGTGTGATAAACTCCATCGCATTTTTTGTCATGATGACATGCACATCCGCGTGCTGTTTCTTTAAAAGGCTGGCAAGGTTCGCCGCCTTGTATGCGGCGATTCCGCCGGTTACTCCCAAAATAATTGTTTTTCCGGTTAACATAATACATATCCTTTCGGTTTGCACTCTGGTTTTCTGGGTCATTTTCGAACAGCATAGCATCTGGAGGAAAAATTGTAAACCTTTTTTGACTTCCGTTCTCTGTTGGGGCTTTGGTAAGCGCACATAACAGGAGAGGAAAGAAACATGTATTTTGTGAAAAGACAATAAAAAACAGCACATATTCTGGTAGAATTGTTGGTTGTATGTTGAAAAGTGATGTGATATAGTGTGGAGGTGTCTGCTGGCTGACCTGGTTTTCACTGGATGTGAACAGGGACAGGCGGCAGCAGTTGTATTGTATCCCATAGAAAACAGGCACCGAACGTGCTGGCAGCAAATCTGCGGAAAGCGGCAGAAGAAAGAAACTTCTGCCGGAATGTGCGTATCTGCATACGGATCTGTATCTGAGATGGAGAATCATACCGGAAGAGACGGGGAATTAAAATGCCCTGGCTCGCGGCTTTTCTGGATGGTATCGCCGGAAAGAACGGAATTTGTAAGGATTTTATGCACATGATATTGGCGCAGGTAAGCGGCAGTCTGGTGAACAGAAGGTGCAGCAGGTTTTTCGAACGGGAATAATAACAAGGAGGAAAATTTCATGAACACAACAAACAACACATCTAAACTTGTCATCTTAGGTCTTATGACCGGCATTCTTCTGCTGATGGCGTACACCCCCCTCGGATATCTGAATATTGGACCGCTGGCGATTACATTTAATGTGATCCCGGTTGCGATCGCGGCGATCACGCTGGGACCGGCAGGCGGCGCAGCGATCGGTGCAGTCTTCGGCATGACCAGCTTTTTACAGTGCATCGGCATCGGCGGCAGCAGTGCGATGGGCGCAATGCTTTTCAGCATTAACCCGTTTCTGGCATTTGTACAGAGATTCGTTCCGCGTATGCTGGATGGTCTTCTGTTAGGCTACATTTTCCAGTTTGTACGCCGCAGAACCGATGCGTACATGGCGAGTCTGGTAACCGGATTCTGTTCCGCGTTTTTAAATACAGTTTTCTTTATGACGGCTTTAGTCGTTCTGTTTGGCAATACCGAATATATGCAGGGGCTGATCGGCGGAAAAAATATCATCCTGTTCGTATGTGGTTTCGTAGGAATCAATGCAGTATGCGAGATGGTATCGTCCACAATCCTCACCGGTGCAGTCGGCGCAGCACTTTACCGGGCAAAATTTGTACCGGCTCTGGAAAAAAGCAGGGGGTAAGACAGTATGATTTTGGCATTGGATATCGGAAATACGAATGTGGTTCTCGGTTGTATTGCGGATGGGGAAATCCTCTTTACCGAGCGGATGGCGACAGACAGTGGGAAAACAGAGCTTGACTATGCGATTTCCCTGAAAATGGTGCTGGAGCTGCGGGAAATCAAGGTAAGTGAGATCACCGGCGCGATCATCGGTTCGGTAGTACCGCCGGTTACATCCCTGATGCGGGAGGCGATCCGCAAGGTGACGGGGCAGGAAGCGCTGGTCGTCAATGTGGATATGAATATCGGTCTGGAAGTGCTGATGGACAATCCGTCCTCCGTCGGTACCGATCTGATCGTCGGTGCCGTCGCGGGAATCAACCGGTATCCGGTGCCGCTCATTCTGATCGATATGGGAACGGCAACCACCATCTGTGTGGTGAATGAGAATAAGCAGTACATCGGCGGCATGATTCTGCCGGGAATAGGTGTATCGATGAATTCCCTGACCAGCCGGACCGCCCAGCTTCCGCGCATCAGCCTTGATCCGCCCAAGCGCCTGATCGGCAAGAATACGGTTGAATGTATGCAGAGCGGCGCGCTCTATGGCAATGCGTCCTGCATCGACGGCATGGTAGACCGGATTGAAGAGGAACTCGGCCAGAAAGCCACCGTTGTAGCCACCGGCGGTCTTGCCAGAAAAATCATTCCGCTGTGCCGGCATCAGATAGAATTAGATGATGAATTGTTATTGCGGGGGTTGTGGATTATCTATAAGAAGAATAAATAAGATAAAAGCGGCTGGAAAAAATCTAGCCGCTTTTAAAATGCAATTAAAAAAGATGCAGAAGCACAAATATAGTGCGAGTGATTAATTTCTGTGTTATACTGATACAGCTACCACCCCTAGACAGGTGCGGAAAGGGGGTGTACTGTGTGGGAGGAATACTGTCATTCGTGCTCTCTGTGATAGCCAGCATTGTGGCTTACTATATTTGTAAGTGGCTGGATGGAGATGAGTAGGTAGCAAAGGTTTAAGCCTCCTTTTCAAAAAAGGCGAGCCCCCGGTGTCAGCACACACCGGGGGCTTTTTGTGTACTCTGTGAGTACTGTCATTCGTTTGCCTATTGGCATTATAGCATATGGAAAAATTGATTTCAATATGCATATAATATAATTTTAATAGGTAATCTCCCGTCCTTCTTTTCTCCACTCCCTAAACTGTGCCGCTGCGGAAAGCAGAAGATCACAGGAAGAGTTGAGTGCTGTCTCGACGGAATCCTGCACCACGCCGATGATAAATCCGACACCGATGACCTGCATGGCAACATCGCTGGAGATGCCAAACAAGGAGCAGGCAAGCGGAATTAAGAGCAGGGAACCACCGGCAACACCGGATGCGCCGCAGGCGGAAAGTGCCGACAGGACGCTTAAAATGATGGCGGTCGGAATATCCACCGGAATTCCCAGCGTATTGGCTGCCGCCAGCGTCATGACGGTGATGGTAACAGCCGCACCGTTCATATTGATGGTCGCACCGAGCGGGATGGTAACAGAGTAGGTATTTTTGTCCAGTCCCATGTCCTCGCAGACTTCCATGTTGATCGGGATATTTGCCGCTGAGCTCCGGGTAAAGAAGGCGGTGACCGCGCTTCGTTTCAGACACTTGAAAATCAGCGGGAACGGGTTTTGGCGGATGCACCAGTATACGAGAATCGGGTTGGTTACGAAGTAGATAAACAGCATCGAGCCAACCAGCACGGCGAGAAGCCGTCCATATTCGGTAAATACCTGTAAACCGTTGGTGGATACAGTGTCAAACACAAGTCCGAGAATACCGAACGGGGCAAAGTTGATGATCCAGGTAACAACCTTGGACAGTGCCGCCGCAAAATTGTCCATAATTTCTTTCGTGCGTTCACTGGCGCCGCGCATCGCCACGCCGAAGAGAACCGCCCACGCCAGAATACCGATGTAGTTTGCCTCTGCGATGGAGGTGATCGGGTTCTTTACGACATTTAATAAAAGTGTCTGCAGGACTTCTGCGATTCCCTGCGGGGCAGAGGTTTCTTCTGCAGCCTGTGCAAGTGTCAGGGTGATCGGGAACAGTTTACTTGCGACGACCGCGATCACAGCGCCGAGCAGTGTGTTGAACAGGTAAAGGCAGACAACGGTGCGGATGATGCCTCCGTGGCTCTGCTTTGCCTGGCAGAGGGAACTGATAACAAGGAAAAATACGAGCAGGGGCGCGATGCCCTTTAATGCGTTGACAAATAGATTTCCAAGGATTGAGATTCCGACTGCCTGCGGAATCACCATTCCCAGAACAGCGCCGAGAATCATGCCGCCCAGAATTCGTTTAGGCAGGCTGATGGCTGTCCAGCGTTCATAGAGTGCTTTCATAAAATACATACTTCCTTTGTGATGATGAAATGGGGTTGACGAGTGTCGGGGAGCTGATTCAAATGTGCAAATGCAATATCTCCCGAATGATTCAACTGTCTGTGCAGCATCCGGCACAAAATCTTGTAGATTCTATTATACAGGAGATAGGAAGAAAGGGAAAGTGCTTTTTTATGGCAGAGTGATAGAGAAATAGAGAAAAAATTTTTGCCCGTGTTCCGTGTGGCCAGTGGCAGAACTTGCAGTGGCGATAAGCGAAAAGAAAACTTGTATTTCTATCTGCTCTATGTTATACTCATACCCGTTGCAAAGCCCGCAAAAACAAGGTCTTACAGGGCTGCCGCCGATTTCCGGCGTAAAATGAATCGAGTGTTCGTGACCTTCCACTCGTAAAACAAAACTAAAGGAGAATTGAATATGAAAGAAAACAACCTGAAAAACACGTATTTTCTGGCGTATGGCGCGGCGATCGCGGCCATCTACGTAGCGCTGACGATGGCATTCCAGCCGATCAGCTTCGGACCAGTGCAGTTCCGTATTTCGGAAGCACTCTGCATCCTGCCGTTCTTTACCCCGGCAGCGATTCCGGGACTCTTTGTCGGATGCTTTTTATCCAATCTGTTCTGCGGGGCAGCTGGACTGGATATCGTATTCGGAAGCCTGGCAACCCTGATCGGGGCAGTCGGCTCCTATGCGCTCCGCAAGAGTAAGGTTTTAGTATGTGTACCGCCGATCCTGGCCAACACGATCATTGTACCGTGGGTGCTCCGGTTTGCATACGGCTCTGAGGATCTGATTCCGTTCATGATGCTGACCGTCGGGATCGGCGAGGTGCTGGCAATCGGCGTGCTGGGAAGCATTCTTCTGGCGGCGTTAAACCGTTATAAAACCATGCTGTTCGGCAAGTGTCTGGCAACGGGACGCTAAGAAAAAGACATAACTTAAATGATATAAAAGATGCATGTTACAGACGGATCGCAGTGCGATGGCTGGCGTGTATCTTTTATTTTTTTTTGCCTTATATTGACAATTTCATGTAAAAGAAGTTAAATTAAAAGGACGTGAAAACACAATGTCTCGCGGTTCCATATCGTTTTTCTATGGCGTCTGCGAAAACAAAAACCGCCTGCGGCGGGGAAGGAATGCACAAATATGAGTGAGAATGTATATCAGATTGATTTTAATAAACCAGAATCCGTCCATTTCATCGGAATCGGCGGTATCAGCATGAGCGGACTGGCAGAGATTTTGATGGACGAGGGATTTACCGTGTCCGGCTCGGACTCACACCGTTCGGAGCTGACCGATAACCTGGAGGCGCGCGGCGCGAAGGTATATATCGGACAGAAAGCGGAGAATATCCAGGATGGCATCGATGTGGTAGTCTACACGGCGGCGATTCACCCGGATAACCCGGAATTTCAGGAAGTAAAACGGCGCGGCATCCCGATGCTGACCCGTGCGGAACTCTTGGGCGAGATGATGCGGAACTATAAAAATGCGATCGCGATTGCCGGAACACACGGCAAAACGACAACCACTTCGATGGTGACGGAGATTTTCTTGCAGGCGAAAAATGACCCGACGATCTCGGTCGGCGGTATCCTTCCGGCGATCGGCGGCAACATCCGCGTCGGCGGACCGGAATTTTTCGTGACGGAGGCGTGTGAGTATACCAACAGCTTCCTATCCTTCTACCCGACGATGGCAGTCATCCTTAATATAGAAGAAGATCATCTCGATTTCTTCAAGGATCTGGCGGATATCCGTCATTCCTTCAAGCTGTTTGCCGAGCGCGTGCCGGCTCAGGGCGCGGTTGTCATCAACGGTGATATCGAGAACTATCAGGAGATCATAGAAGCGGTAAAAGGCAAGGTCATTACTTTCGGTCACAGCCGCGGCAACGATTACAGTGCCGGTGATATCCAGTATGACAATTACGCGCATCCGTCCTTCGACCTTTATATCGGCGGTGAGAAGAAAGAGCGCCTGACGCTCGGTGTGGCAGGTGAGCACAATGTATACAATGCGCTGGCAGCCATCGCTGTTTCCCTGGAAAATGGCATCTCCATGGACGCCATCCGCGCGGGACTGGCACATTTTACCGGAACCAACCGCCGGTTCGAAAAGAAGGGTGAGGTAAATGGATTTACCATCATCGACGACTATGCGCATCATCCGCATGAGATCGAGGCTACCTTAAAGACGGCGCAGAACTATCCACACAAGACACTCTGGTGCATCTTCCAGCCGCACACCTACACGCGGACGAAGGCATTTCTGCCGCAGTTTGCCGAGGCACTCTCACTGGCAGATAAAGTCATTCTGGCGGATATCTACGCGGCGCGCGAGACGGACACGCTCGGCATCAGCTCAGAGGATATCGTGAAACTTCTAAAAGAAAAAGGAAAAGAAGCATGGTATCTGCCGACGTTCGATGAAATAGAAAAATTTGTCATGGAACATTGTACACAGGGCGACCTGTTGATAACCATGGGCGCCGGAGACGTTGTAAATGTAGGGGAAAACCTCCTTGCGAAATAGATGCACTCCGAGTGTACATATAGTTATCCACATTATCCACATAGTTTTCAACATATTATGTAAAGGAACTATGTGGATTTTTTGTGCCTAAATGCGGAAATGGGGAAATGCCGAAAATGTTGATAAAATAAGGATTTTGTCGGAGGAAAGGTTATTTTTTGAGGATTTTTGAAGGCTTTTTCCACATTATCCACATTATCCACAATCAAAATAGTGGAAAAATTGGTCCAAAAGTGTCGGCCGCGAACCATAATTAGGAGTATTTCTTTTTAAAAAAAGGTATGTTATGATAGGAACAGACGCAGTGAGCCTGTGATAAATGGATGAAAACTGTCTTGTTCGGAGCAAAATTGTGGAAAAGTCCGGAAACAAAATCAAAACGGTGGAAAAGTAAGAAAACAGGAAGATTTGGATGGAACAAATAGAGAATATTTCAAAATAAAAGTAAAATACAGCAGTTTGAGTGGTTTACACAGCCGCAGGCTGCTGATAGATAAATGGTAACAGGAAATGTGAGGACACAGAATGGCTAAGAGGGAAGTTAGAAGATGGGAATAGGACTCAAAAACCGGCTGGCGGTGGGCGCAACGCCGGTTCCGGACGTATTTATTGATACATATATGGCGGGAGCCAGTGGAGAATATGTGAAGGTATATCTGTACCTGCTCCGCCACCAGCAGGAGGAAGTCTCGATCGGACAGATCGCGGACGCGCTCAACCACACGGAGGCGGACGTGCAGCGCGCGCTGGCATACTGGCAGAGAGCCGGGGTGCTGGGAACGGAAGTCGGTGAAGAGGCACAGCGATCGTTTCCGGAGACGCCGGGACAGCAAATTTCACCGGTTTTTGCTTCAACGGAATCCCTGGCAGGCGCTGGTTCCTTTGCGCCATCTGCAAAAACTGCCGCCCGGGAAGCCGCAGCCTGCGATATGTCACGCCTGACCTCGGATGAGTCGTTTAAGCAGCTCATTTATATTGCCCAGCAGTATTTAAACAAGCTGCTCACACCGACGGACTGCCAGATTCTTGGAAATCTCTATTCGAATCTGGGATTTTCCGGGGAATTGCTGGAATACCTGATTGAGTACTGTGTGCAGAACCACCACACCAGCCTGCGCTATATGGAAAAGGTGGCGCTCGGCTGGCATAAGCGCGGCATCAAGGATGTGGAACAGGCGAAAGCGAGCGGCAGGGGCTACACGAAGGGTTCATTCGCGGTTATGCGGGCGATGGGGCTTTCGGACCGGAGCCCGGCGGAGGTCGAGAGTGAATTTATCGAAAAATGGTTCTGGGAGTACGGTTTCACGCGCGAGCTGATCGTCGAGGCGTGCAGCCGCACGATCCGGCAGATACATAAACCGTCGTTTGACTATGCAGACAAGATCTTGCGGGACTGGAAAAATGCCGGCGTCAAGAGCTTCCGGGATGTGTCAGAGCTAGATAAAAAACGGAAGGAAGAAGGCGAGGCGAAGCGCCGGCAGGCGTCTGCCGGCAGCAGCCGTTCTTCCAACCGGTTCCACAATCTGGAGGAACACGGATATGATTACGACGAGATGGTATGGAGCATGATAAACGGAGCGCAGAAGACAGGAGGGGACGATGGCACTCAGTAATTCGCAGTATGAATCGATCATGCGTGTCTATAACCGGACACAGCTTCAGAAGAAACATGAGCTGGACGCGCGGGTTGACGAGGTCTATGAGAAAATACCGGCGGTCCGGGAGATGAACGATGCGATCGCCGCTGCAGCGGTCAAGAGCGCGAAAGAGCTTCTGGCGGGCGATGCGGACGCGGTGAAACGTCTGCGAGAGACAATCGCAGACCTGAAAGAGCAGCGCCAGGTGCTGATGAGCGCCTACGGCTATCCGGCGGACTATCTGGAGATGCAGTATAATTGTCCGGACTGTAAGGATACCGGATACAAAGACGGCAAAAAATGCCACTGTTTCCGTCAGCGGGAGATCGATCTGTTATACGCCCAGTCGAATATCCGGGAAGTGCTGGAGCGGGAGAATTTTTCCCATTTTTCCTATGATTATTTTGATGATACGAAGATCGATCCGCGAAGCGGCAAGACTGCCCGCGCGTATATGGAGCAGGTGACAGCGTTCTGCCGCCGCTATGTGGACGGATTTAAAGAAGAAAAGGGAAATATCTTATTTACCGGAAAAACGGGGCTTGGAAAGACGTTTTTAAGCAACTGCATCGCGAAAGAGCTGATTGAGCGCTGTTTCAGCGTCGTGTATCTCCCGGCGGTGGAGATGTATGAGATATTTTCAAGGGATCGCTTCGCAAACGATGCGACCGATGAGGACCGCGACCGATCCCAGTATTTATTAGAGTGCGATCTGCTGATCATCGACGATCTGGGGACGGAACTGGTGAATACGTTTACGACTTCCCAGCTCTTTTATGTGGTCAACGAGCGCTTAAACCGGAAGAAAGGCACGATCATTTCCACCAATCTGCCGGTCAATGAGATGCGCGACGAGTTTACCGACCGCGTCATGTCACGGATCGTAAGCCAGTATCAGATCATTCCGCTCTACGGCGAGGATATCCGGATACGAAAAAAGCTGGAAAACCGGTAATGGGTTGACTTATAAGGGACATAATGATATAAAAGAGACGTTAGAATGCGCTAACATATGCAAAAAAAGCGAATTAACAGAGAGTAAACAGGCTGGAGGAAAATGGAAAATGCTGTACGAAGAGAAAATCATTGAGACGATACCGGTAGGTCCGCTGGGACTGATTCCATTAAAGGGATGTGAGGAACTGGTAGGCAAGGTAGACAAATATCTGGTGGACTGGAGAAATGAGCGCGAGAGCGAGCACAAGACGTCGATCGCATTTTCAGGTTATCAGAGAGACTCCTACATCATCGGGGCAAACACACCGAGATTTGGTTCCGGCGAGGCAAAGGGCGAGATCAAGGCGTCGGTGCGTGGCGATGATCTGTATCTGATCGTGGATGTCTGCAACTACAGCCAGACATATTCTCTGTGCGGCATGGTAAATCATATGTCCCCGGATGATCATTATCAGGATCTGAAACGTGTCATTGCGGCAGCAGGCGGAAAGGCACGCCGTATCAACGTAATCATGCCGTTCCTGTATGAGAGCCGCCAGCATAAGCGCTCCGGCCGTGAGTCCTTAGACTGCGCGCTGGCACTGGAGGAGCTGGTAGATATGGGCGTTGAGAATATCATTACCTTTGACGCACACGATCCGCGTGTCCAGAACGCGATTCCGCTCAAGGGTTTTGAGACCGTTCAGCCGATTTACCAGTTTATCAAATATCTGCTGAAAAATGAGAAAGAGCTGGAGATCGATAGCGATCACATGATGGTCATCAGCCCGGATGAGGGCGGTATGTCCCGCGCTGTCTTCTTCTCCAACGTGCTGGGACTCGACATGGGTATGTTCTACAAACGCCGCGATTACACCAGGATCGTCAACGGACGCAACCCGATCGTTGCTCATGAGTTCTTGGGATCCAGCGTAGAGGGCAAGGACGTCCTGATCATCGATGATATGATCTCCTCTGGCGAGAGCATGTTAGATGTAGCGAAGGAATTAAAGAGCCGCAAGGCGAGAAAGGTATTCGTATGCGCGACCTTCGGTCTGTTTACCAACGGACTGCAGAAGTTTGACGAGTACTATGAGAACGGTCTGATCGACCGCGTCCTGACCACCAACCTGGTATACCAGACACCGGAGCTTCTCTCCAGACCGTACTATATCAGCGTCGATATGAGCAAATACATCGCGCTCATCATCGATAACCTGAACCACGATGCCTCCTTAAGCGAGCTGTTAAATCCGACTGGACGTATCAATAAGCTGCTGGCGAAGTATCGGGCGGGAATACGGGACTAAAAATAGACCTTTAAAATAGAAACAAAAAGAACGTCATTTCCGGACCAATACATGTCAGAAAATGGCGTTCTTTTTAATGTCATAGAAAACAGGCAATGTCACGGTTATGTATGAAAAGAGTCCTACAACCGCACTTCATGCACCGCAGCTCCTTCTTCCTTCAGCACCCGCATCTCCCTCTCATGACAAGTAAATACAAGAATCTGCCCGGAATAGGCGGTTGGCAGCCATTTGAGGACGGTTCTCAGGCGCTCGTCGTCGTAGAGGACGAAGCTGTCGTCAAAGATGAGCGGCAGCCGGTCTGCATTGCCCTGGATAAAGTGGGCGGCGGCGAGGCGCAGCGCCAGATAGATCTGGTCGGCGGTGCCGCTGCTGACCTGTTCAAGCGGGATCAGTTTCCGGCGGGTGTTTAAAAACGCATTCAGGTTCTCATCGATGCTGATGCTGGAATAAATTCCGCCGGTAATTCCGGCGATCAGGTCGGACGCAGTCTTATTTAAGTACAGGCCGAAAGAATCCCGGATGGTCGTGGAAAGCTCTTTTAAGGTATCAAGCGCCAGATCCACGGAGGCGATCTCCTGATGGATGCGCTCATTTTCATTTAAAATGTGTTTGAGCGCCGCTGCCCGGTCTTTGCAGGCGGATAGGTGCTCCAGCTTTTTCTCTAACTCCCACTGGACGCGCTGCTGTTCCTCGATGACAAGGCTGCAGTCATTCTGCTTTGCCATCAGCGCCGAGATCTGTTCGGAACGTTTTACCAGTGAATCCTCTGAGTTTGTAACGGCGTGGCAGAGCGTGATGAAGCGGTCCAGCCGCTGGGACAAAAGCTTCATGGATTCATCCGAAATCTCGGATTCGCCCAGGTGGCGGCGCAAAATCTCCGATAAAACAGAGGCACTTTTCTCCGTCTCCTGCCTGCGGCGGCTCCGGTGCCGTGTGACGCAGATTCCCAGCATGAGAAGCACAAGAGCGGCGCCGCCAAAGATGAGGGCGGTGGGACCAGCTCCCAGCCACGGGGACGGAAGCGGGAAGAACGCCAGATATCCGCAGTATGCCGCGCAGATGACGCAGATCGCCGCTGTGACAAAGAAAAACACCTGGAAAAACCGGGATCCCTTGCTGGAGGAAGACACCTGTGCATGCTGATAGTTCTGGTAGAGTGTTTCAGCCTGACTGCGGTACGCCTCGATGGACGCCTCGTCCGTAAAGGAAAACTCATCCAGTACCTGACGGCTCTTCTGCAGCCGGTCGGATAAATCTTCTTTTTCTATTTTCTGATGTTCCAGTTCATTTCGGACCGAGTCACGCAGTTTTGAGTATTCCTGTAACTGATTCTCATATTTTGGCGAAGAAAGCTCGCGTTCCAGCGCGCGGATCTCGCTAAGAAGGGAGGTATAGTTGACCGAAGCCTCCGGGCTTAACTGGGATTCAAATTGTTTGCGCTGATTTTTCAGATAGGCGGTCGCCTTAGTGATATTGAGCGCCATATTGCCAGAGGTATTCATGTTAGCAATATAGTTTTTCAGTTCTGAAACCATGCCTTCATCGGTCGCACTCTTTAACTGGCTGATGCTGATGGTGTTGTTGTACATGGTTTCACTCATGCCGCCCAAAATTTCCTGCAAAACGGCGCGGCCGTCCGGTTCCTCGCGTCCGGTCGTCTCGTTAATGACGGTAAATTCCTTCTTATTTTTCTGGAACGAGCGCTCGATCCGGTAAATGGTGCCGTCGTCGGATTCAAGCCGGAGCTGCCCCTCGTAGGTGCCGCTGTTTTCCCACGGCTCATATTTGCTGTAGATGTCGTTTCTGGCGGCGCGCCCCCTCTGACGCTCGATGCCGAAGAGCATGCCGCGGATAAAGGTGTGGATCGTGGATTTGCCGGCTTCATTTTTACCGTAAATGACGTTTAACCCATCCTCAAAGGAGACGGCTGTGTCATGAAATTTTCCAAACCCACTGATATAAAGATCAAGAAAACGCATGGAAGCTAACTCCTTTCATCGGTGGTGAGAAGCAGGGCGTGGATGCCGTAAAACAGCGCCTTTTTCTCCACCGGACTCATGTCCGGTTTTTTCAGTGCCTGGATGTAGAAGCCGATCATATCGCTTGGATGCTCGGCAAACAGGGCGGAAAAATCGTATTGCGGTTCCGTCTCATCGATGATATCCGCGATGCGGAAACGCAGCTTTAAGGCGTCCAGATCGAAGGAAATATCGGGATCGCGCATGCCCTGCACCTTGAAGCGGAAAATATTGTCATTGCCGCGCTGTTCGATCTCATGGGCGATTTTTAAGTACAGCTCCGTGTTGGTCGTATCCGGCGTGACGCGGACGATGAGCGGGATGTAGCGGAGCTTCGCCATCGGAATAAAGTCCAGTGTCGTTACCTGACAGCTTTCCGGGTCGATCTCGCCGTAAAGGATGCCGTGCCTGCCGGTCTCGGTCTTATCAAGCGGCTCCGGGGAACCGCAGTATGCCATCTTTTTGTCCAGTAGGATCTCTGGCCTGTGGATGTGCCCCAGTGCGATATACGAAAATCCGGAGGAAGCCAGCGCCGCCCGGTCGATCGGGACGTGGTTCGCGTCGCCGCCGTGCCCCAGCAGAATGTGGATTTTTCCATCCTCCGGCGCTTCAAGAGCATCGAGGCGCGGCTCCGGGATCTCCGCAGTATAGTAAGAAAAGCCGGTCACCTCTGTGTTGATATCCTCAAAATAGACGGATGAGACATCCTCACTTTCCAGAAACGTCACGTTGGAAGCCCAGGAAAAGCTTAAAACAGCTGAATTTTTGCGGATCCGGTCGTGATTGCCCGCGATGATGATAACCTGTGTCTGCGGGATCGTGGAAAACAGGTAATTGACCTCTTTCAGGTCGCGCAGCAGCGGCTGGCGGTGGAACAGATCCCCCGCGATGAACAGGCAGTCCACGCGCAGCTCCTTTGCCTTGGCGATGATGGCGGTAAACGTATCGCGGATATCGCGGCTGCGCTCCCGGCTCCAAGGCTTGTCGCTGTCCGGGGACATGCCCCAGTGGATATCGCCGGTATGGATAAATTTCACATTCTCTCCCCCTTTCAGGAGTCTGTCACTCCGTATGTACAGATTGAAATAATAATAGAAAAGGGACTGCTGCAAATAGCAGAAAGCAGATTCCAGTATTTGCGACAGCCCCATAGTTGCTTATTGTTTACAGTTCACAGTTGTTTACGGTTCTCGGGAACGGGATGACATCACGGATGTTGGAAACGCCGGTTAAGTACATCACGCAGCGCTCGAATCCAAGACCAAATCCAGAGTGTCTTGCGGAACCGTATTTACGCAGATCCAGATAGAAACCGTAGTCCTCTTTTTTGAGTCCAAGCTCGTCCATACGCGCCTCTAACTTCTCTAAGTTGTCCTCTCTCTGGCTGCCGCCGATGATCTCGCCGATGCCCGGTACGAGACAGTCCATCGCTGCAACGGTCTTGCCGTCCTCGTTCATCTTCATGTAGAATGCCTTGATCTCCTTCGGATAATCGGTAACGAAGACCGGTTTCTGGAAGATCTTCTCGGTTAAGTAGCGCTCATGCTCGGTCTGTAAGTCACAGCCCCAGAATACCTTGTAGTCGAATTCGTCGTTGTGCTCTTCGAGGATGCGGACAGCCTCGGTGTAGGTTACATGACCGAACTCGGAATTTAATACGTGGTTTAAGCGGTCAAGGAGTCCCTTGTCGATGAACTGGTTGAAGAAATTCATCTCTTCCGGTGCGTGCTCTAAGACGTAGCGGATGACATATTTTAACATATCCTCGGCAACTTCCATGTTGTCGTTCAGATCCGCAAATGCCATCTCCGGCTCGATCATCCAGAACTCAGCTGCATGACGGGTCGTGTTGGAGTTCTCTGCGCGGAAGGTCGGTCCGAAGGTGTAGATATTGCGGAATGCCATCGCGTAGGTCTCGCCGTTTAACTGACCGCTGACAGTTAAGTTAGTTGGTTTTCCGAAGAAATCCTGAGAGTAGTCAACCGTGCCGTCGTCCTTTTTCGGAACATTGTTCAGATCCATCGTGGTAACCTGGAACATCTCACCGGCGCCCTCGCAGTCACTTGCGGTAATCAGTGGAGTGTGGACATACACGAAATCGCGCTCCTGGAAATACTGATGGATCGCGTAAGCTGCCAGGGAACGTACACGGAACACAGCCTGGAAGGTGTTAGTTCTCGGACGCAGGTGGGAGATGGTACGCAGATACTCAAGGCTGTGGCGTTTCTTCTGAAGCGGATAATCCGAAGCGGACGGTCCCTCAACGGCTACCTCGGTCGCCTGAATCTCGAACGGCTGCTTTGCCTCCGGGGTTGCAACCAGGGTACCTTTTACGATAATGGATGCGCCTACGTTTAACTTGGAGATCTCCGCAAAGTTCGGCATTGTATCATGGTAAACAACCTGAAGCGTCTCAAAGTAGCTGCCATCGCTCACAACGATGAAGCCAAAGTTCTTGGAACCGCGCACGCTTCGTACCCAGCCGCCGATCTGAACTTCTTTGTCCAGATACGTCTCTCTGGAACGGTAAATTTCTCTTACAGTGGTTAAATTCATCTCAGTAAACTCCTTATTTTGCAAAATAAACTTTCTCATGCGGACTGCCCTGCAGTGTGCAGACCGTGTTTAACTTTCATTATACTGTATTTTCCTTGTAGATTCAAGGGACGGAGGGAAAATCTGGGGGGATAGAAGGAAAAAATTATCAGTCTTTTTCACTGGGCAGCAAAATGATGGGAACTTAATACTGCATCTGCATATCCAAGCGAAGCGCGGGGTTATCCATAGGAAAATCAAAGGTAGATTCCACATCCCGGAATTACGAAAATATTATGTAAAAGGGACGAAAAATGTCGGAAAATGTACAAAATTGGGACAAATTCTATTAAAAATTTGTTCACTATTTTCGTGAAGTATGTTATAATAAAAACAGGTTTAAAATACACATTATATGTGAGCATCGAGGGGTGATATCGTGATTAAAAAGGAAATGATAGCTATGCTGTTGGCAGGCGGACAGGGCAGTCGTCTGGGTGTCTTAACTCAAAAAGTAGCAAAACCTGCGGTTTCTTTCGGAGGAAAGTATCGAATCATCGATTTTCCGTTAAGTAACTGTATCAATTCGGGAGTGGACACGGTAGGCGTTCTGACCCAGTATCAGCCGCTGCGGCTGAATGCACATATTGGAATCGGTATTCCGTGGGATCTGGACCGCAACGTAGGTGGTGTGACGGTACTTCCGCCGTATGAGCGGAGCAAAGGAAGCGATTGGTACACCGGTACGGCGAATGCGATCTACCAGAACCTGGAATACATGGAAACGTACAATCCAGAGTATGTGCTGATTTTGTCCGGCGACCACATCTACAAGATGGACTACGAGGTAATGCTGGAATACCACAAAGCAAACAATGCGGATGTGACGATCGCGGCGATGCAGGTTCCGATGGAAGAGGCAAGCCGTTTCGGTATCGTTATAACCGATGACAACAACCGCATTACGGAGTTTGAGGAGAAACCGGCGAATCCGCGCAGCAATTTAGCTTCCATGGGTATTTACATATTCAGCTGGAAGGTGCTCAAGGAAGCGCTCATCAAGCTCTCGGACGAGCCTGGATGTGATTTTGGAAAGCACATTATCCCGTATTGCCATGCAGCTGGAAAACGTATCTTCGCATACGAGTACAACGGCTACTGGAAAGATGTCGGAACCCTTGGCTCCTACTGGGAGGCAAACATGGAACTGATCGACATCATTCCAGAGTTCAACCTGTATGAAGAATACTGGAAGATTTACACGAAGAGCGATATTATTCCCCCACAATTTATATCGGAGCAGTCCAAGATAGAGCGCAGTATCATCGGCGAGGGCACCGAGGTATACGGCGAAGTCATTAACTCGGTCATCGGAGCAGGCGTTACGATCGGAGAAGGTGCGGTGATCCGTGATTCGATCATCATGAAGGGCACGACGATCGGCGCTGGCACGGTTGTGGATAAGGCGATCGTGGCGGAGGACGTTACCATCGGTGAGAATGCCGAGGTCGGCGTCGGAGAATATGCCGAGAGCAAGTACGACAAGAAGGTATATCAGTTCGATCTGGTAACGATCGGAGAGCGCTCCGTGATACCGGATGGAGTGAAGATAGGACGAAACACAGCGATTTCCGGCGTGACGACGGCAGAAGATTATCACGGCGGCGAGCTGGAGAGCGGCGATTATATCATAAAGGCAGGTGGAATACAATGAGAGCGATCGGGATTGTTTTAGCTGGCGGCAACAGCAAGAGAATGAGAGAATTATCCAATAAGAGAGCCATCGCAGCGATGCCTATCGCAGGCAGCTACCGCAGTGTCGATTTTGCTCTGAGCAATATGAGCAATTCCCACATCCAGAGTGTGGCGGTACTGACGCAGTACAACTCCCGTTCCCTGAATGAGCACTTGAGTTCTTCCAAGTGGTGGGATTTCGGACGTAAGCAGGGCGGCATGTATGTATTCACACCGACGATCACGGCAGAGAGCAGCGACTGGTACCGCGGTACCGCAGATGCGCTGTATCAGAACCTCGATTTCTTAAAGAAAAGTCATGAGCCGTATGTGGTCATTGCAGGCGGCGACTGTGTCTATAAATTGGATTACGGCAAGGTACTGGAGTATCATATTGAAAAGAAAGCGGATATTACCGTAGTATGCAAGGAGATGCCTCCGGAGGAGGACGTTACCCGCTTCGGTCTGGTGAAGTTAAACGATGACGGACGTATCACAGATTTTGAGGAAAAACCGATGCTGGCGACCTCCAGCATGATCTCCTGCGGTATCTATGTAATCCGCCGCCGTCAGCTCATCGAACTTCTGGAGCGCTGTGCAGCAGAGGATCGGTATGATTTTGTTACCGATATTTTAGTCAGATATAAGAACCTCAAACGCATTTACGCATATAAGCTAGGAACTTACTGGAGCAACATCGCTTCGGTTGATTCGTACTACAAGACGAACATGGATTTCCTAAAACCGGATGTACGCCACTATTTCTTCAAGGAATACCCGGAGATCTACTCCAAGGTAGATGATCTTCCGCCGGCAAAATACAATCCGGGTGCAAATGTCAAGAACAGCCTGGTATCCAGCGGCTGTATCTTAAATGGTACGGTGGAGAACTCGGTTCTGTTTAAGAAGGTATATGTAGGCAATAACTGTATCATCCGGAATTCTGTTATTTTAAATGATGTTTACATCGGGGACAATACAGTGATTGAGAATTGTATTGTAGAGAGCCGTGATACGATCCGCGCCAACACGACGCACATCGGTACGCCGGAAGATGTAAAGATTGTCATTGAGAAGAACGAGCGGTTTACATTATAGGGTACATCAAAGAACAGACGGAAGGGGTAAATGGGTATGCAGATTACAGACGTAAGAGTGCGGCGGATAGAGAAGGAAGGTAAGATGAAAGCCATCGTATCCATCACACTTGACAATGAATTTGTGGTTCATGATATCAAGGTTATTGAGGGAGAGAAAGGACTTTTTATTGCTATGCCGAGCCGTAAGGCTGCGGATGGAGAATACCGGGATATTGCCCACCCGATTAATTCGGAAACCAGAGACATGATTCAGAATGTCATTCTTGCCAAATACGAGGCGACAGCTCTGGAACTGGCAGAGCTGGAGAAAACAGAGTAAAAAGCAGGAAAAGAAAGTAAAAAGAGAGAAAATATGAAAAAATGTCCCCGGACGCTGGACAAAGTGCCCGGGGACATTTATTATGTAGGTATAGTGTGCTCAAAAACGGGCGGAATTTGCCCGAATGTGTACAGATAATCCATAAGGGGGTAATTATGAGCGGTACGATTTTTTCTTTAATACCGCCTATCGTAGCCATTGCGCTTGCATTGATTACGAAAGAGGTGTACCTGTCTCTGTTGATAGGTATTATGTCGGGCGCGTTTTTATTTACGGGTCCAAATCCGCTTCATGCGGTGGAAACAATGATCGCGATCATGGGCGAGAAGATCGGGGGCAATGTCAACATTCTGCTTTTCCTGGCATTTCTCGGCATCGTGGTAGCACTGATCACAAAGTCTGGTGCGTCGAAGGCTTATGGTGAGTGGGCGTCCCACGCGATCCGCACGAAGAAGGGCGCGCTGTTTGCAACCATGTTTCTCGGAATGCTGATTTTCGTGGATGACTATTTTAACTGCCTGACCGTCGGCACGGTTATGCGTCCGGTGACGGACAAGCACAAGATCACACGTGCGAAGTTAGCCTACATCATCGATGCGACGGCGGCGCCGATCTGTATCATCGCGCCGATCTCAAGCTGGGCGGCAGCGGTCGGTTCTTCGCTTCCGGAGGACAGCGGGGTGGACGGCTTCAGTCTGTTCCTTCACACGATTCCGTTTAATCTGTATGCGCTTCTCACGATCTGCTTCATGCTCTTTTTGGTAGCAGGCGATTTTGATTTCGCGGCGATGAAACGCTATGAAGAACAGGTGAAAAAGACCGGAAAAGAGACGACGGTCGAGGCGGAGGCGATGGAGATCTCCGGCAACGGAAAGGTTATCGATCTGATTCTTCCGATCCTGGTTCTGATTGCGTTCTGCGTCAGCGGTATGCTGTATACAGGCGGCATCCTGGACGGCGTTGGTCTGGTCGAGGCGTTCGCTAACTGTGATTCGGCACTGAGCCTGGTGCTTGGTTCCTTCTTCACACTGGTGTTTATCTTTGTATTTTACATGATCCGCCGTGTCATCCGGTTCAATGAGTTCTGTGAATCCTTCACGATCGGCGTCAAGGCGATGATCCCGGCGATCATGATTCTGTGCCTTGCCTGGACTCTGTCTGGTATCTGCAGTGCGGATTATTTAAACATCGGCGGCTATGTCAAAGAGGTAGTGGGCGGCAATGCGCTGGTCGGCTCCCTGATGCCGGCCCTGATGTTCGTCATCGCGGCGGGGCTGGCGTTCTCGACCGGTACGTCCTGGGGTACCTTCGGTATTCTGCTTCCGATTGCATTTGCGGTGGTTGGCGCTGAAAATATGAACGGCCTTACGATCGTGACGGCTTCGATTCTGGCAGGTGCGGTCTGCGGCGACCATGTTTCCCCGATCTCGGATACGACCATCCTTGCGTCGGCTGGCGCCCAGTGCCACCACATCAACCACGTATCGACCCAGATCCCGTATGTGCTGTGCGTAGCGGCGTGCTGTTTCCTCGGTTATCTGGCAGCCGGAATTACCGCCAATGGCTGGGTGGGAACCGGCGTGGGATTCGTAGCGCTGATTGTGGTTCTGGTTATTCTGGATCGAAAGAATAAAGGGACAAAAGAGGCGTAAAAGCATCGGCAGTAAACGAAAATTGGTTCGTTTACTGCCGATTTTTGCGTTTATGCTATATCTATACAACCGCCGGCTCCAGGAGGAGCTTGCCGGTTTTGTAGCGTTCTTTGCTGAATAACTTGATATCCATGCTGTCCTCCTGCCCGGCGAGATGGTTTGCCATGAGGATGGCAATGCGGGGGGAGACCATGAAACCGTGTCCGGAGAACCCACAGACGCTGTAAAATCCTTTTGCCTCAGCCGCTTCGTCGATGACAGGGTTGCAGTCCGGGCTTAAATCGTACTGTCCAGCCCACTGGCGGACCACTTTCAGTTTCCGCAGAATCGGAAGTGCCTCACACATGACAGCACAGTTCTTTTCCAGAAACTGCCAGGAAGAATTGAAATTGTAGCTGGGGGCTTCGTGGGGGCCGATGCCCATGACGAAGCTTCCATGCGGTGTCTGCTGGACATAATAGGAACGGTGGAAGGACATAACCATGCAGTCGATGAGAGGTGCAACCGGCTCGGTTACCAGCGCCTGATGGCGTTCCGAAGTAACAGGAATGTCCTCACCAACCATTTTAGCCAGCTCTGGCGCATGGACGTTGGCACAGTTGATGACGGTTCTGGCTTCAAAGGTTCCGTTTGTTGTCTCAACAGCGTGGATGCGTCCGGCTTTCGTCTGAAGCCCGGTGACCTCGGTGTAGGTCAGAAATTCAACACCCATCCGTTTGGCACCCTGTGCATAGGCCTGTGTACACTGGAACGGATCTGCGTGACCATCCTTTTGGCAGAAGGTAGCGCCAAACATACCGTCGGTATTCAGGTATGGAACAATCTCTTTTGCTTCTTTTAAATCGACGGCACGGGAATCAATGCCGAGTTTATGCTGGACTTTGAGGTTTTCCTGAAATTGTGCCCATTCTTTTTCTGTATAAGCAACCAGAAGATAGCCGCCCTGATGGAGACCGCAGCTGCGCGTATAGCCGGTATATTCTTCCAGATGTTCAAAGATATGGGTACTTTCCAGGGCGATCCGCGCGTTCAGCTCGGATCCCCACTGCTGGCGGATACCGGCGCCGCAGCGGCCCGTTGCACCGGAGGTCAGAAAACGTTTCTCAATCAGGAGGATGTCCGTGATTCCACGCTTGGCGAGTTCAAATGCGGTGGCACATCCAATAATGCCTCCGCCGATAATGATGACATCGTAGGCTTTTTTCATTCGCAGCCACCTCCTTTTGTAGCAGATGGATCGTAGGATCCGTAAGAACCTTCATCTCCGTCCCGGACGGTTTCTTCCCAGGCGTCTGCCAGAGCGCCCATGCTGATAGGTTTGACAGGAGGGCGGAAGGTTGGCATCAGGACCTCTTCCAGAGGAAGTTTATAATAGGAAGAGAGTTCCTGTGCGATCAACATCCGGCAGGTACGTCCCTGACAGGGACCCATTCCAGCGCGGGTTACACGTTTGATTTCGTCGATGGTGCGGTAACCATCCTGAATACATTTTAAAATGTCCTCGCGGGTTAAATCTTCACATCGGCAGAGGATTGTGTTTTTATCATCCATTTTGATACCCCCCTACTTTGATTGCCCGAACGTCCATGGCAAGTTCCTTCGGAACCGCCAGACAGACAATGTTGGTTTTGTTTTTAGCGCCGCCCTGGATGAGCTGTACGACCGGGAACCAACCGAGTGCTTCACCGGAGCGGTTCAGACCGCAGGCAAGCTCTCCTTTTTTAGGAAGCGGCAGAAATTCAAACGGAAGCTTTACGAGTGCTTCGGTCGGGCTGTATGTTTTATCAACGATGAAAATGGCAAGACCCGGGCACTTCAGCATACAGGCACCGCAGCCATTGCACACATCAAAATCAATTTTGGGTGTCTCGTTGATATCTGGTTCGATGTGGATTGCTTTTTTTACACAGGCCTTTGTACAGGGATTGCAGGGGATTTTCTGAAAACACTCTGCGATGGCAACGGCGCCCTTTAAAAAACGTGTTTCATCCGGCGTAACTGCTTCAATGGCTTCTTTATCCGGGATTCCTGTCTGAATTAACATACGGATGCGCCTCCTTTCCTGCATATGTCATGCTCCAGGCGAAGTTTACGGGCTTTTTCCAGACCGCTTAAAATTCTGGCACCGGCAGGACCGGAGCGCAGTTCAGAAAGCTCCGCCCGGGCAGCTTCCTTTTCGGCTGCCGCCCGGACAGGCTCATAGCCGAGGCTTTCGGCAGCGGCACATCCGGCGAGACGGCCTTCCACCATAGCGGAAGAGGCTTCTTCGATTCCGGAAACATCGCCGGCTGCATAGACGCCCGGAACCGAGGTTTCCAGGTTTTCGTCGGTCAGCGGGATATGCCCGGATAATTCGCGGATAAATGCCATATCACAGCCAGCCTGCCAGCAAAGCTCGGTCAGCGGAGCCAGTCCGACTGCCAGACAGAGCGTATCGCAGGGAATCGTCTCTTCCGTGCCGGGGACAGGCTGGAACTGGGAGTCAACCTGTACGATGACAACACCCTCAAGGGCATCGGTTCCATACGCTTTTTCGATCGTATAACCAGTCCGGATAGGAACACCGGCGCGGCGGATTTTCGAGGCATGGACCAGATAACCGCCGATTTTTGGGGCGGCTTCGATAATGCCGGCAACCTCAACCCCTGCCTGCATCAGCTGATAGGAGACAATCAGACCGATATTGCCTGCACCGACCATTAAAACACGTTCAGCCGGTTTGACGCCGGCGACATTCATGAGGGTCTGCACGGCACCAGCACCGTAGATACCGGGAAGATCATTGCCGGGAAATTCCAGAAACTTTTCAGAAGCGCCGGTGGCGAGAATGATTTTGGATGGGCGGATTTTCATGTGTTTTCCGTGATAAAAAACAGTAACGATGCCGTCCTCATAGATTCCCAGCACGGTTGCTTCTGTCAAAATTTCAATATTTGGATGGTGTTTTGCTTTTTCTATCAGCAGGTTTCCGATGTGGATGCCGCGTTCTCCGGCATATTGTTTTTCGGAACCAAAAAATTTGTGCGTCTGTTTGACTAACTGACCGCCAGGGAGGTAATCGCGCTCACATAAGAGGACGCTGGCTCCCAGCTCGGCGGCGGCACAGGCAGCAGAGAGACCCGCCGGTCCGCCTCCGATGACGAGAATTTCGGTCTGTTTGATCATAGGACAACCCCCTTTCCGTGCTGTTCTTCCACTTTCATGCCGGCCTTTACGCGAGTCACGCAGACGCGGACATTTGGCTCACCGTCTACAGTCATGAAACAAGAGGAACAGTTGCCGATGGCACAAAAAAGACCTCTTGGACGGTGCAGATGGGGACTGTGTCCCAGTGTGCGGATGCCAGCCGCATGCAGGGCGGCGGCGATGGTTTCGTGGGTAAAGCCGGTGATGGGCTGACCGTTATAGTAAAAAACGACCTCTTCTCCCCGGTCAAAATCCAGGACAGGATGTTCTTCCAGTCGCATACAGATCTCCTCCTTTTATAAAATGCGTGCAGCAGCCTGGTTCGGGTACTGCCGCACGCGGGTATGTATAAACTTTTCATACTTCTATTGCATATCTTAACTTAATTAATTCCCTCTGTAAATTTATCAGGTGCTACCTTTGCCTTCACCTTCATTATTACATAATAGGTAATACCGGTTATAATCAGAGATTGTGCCGGCGGAATTCCAATTACTACAATATAGGTTGTAATGTAGCCAACTGCAATTCCCACAATCATTGCAATTGTAGCCATAAAATTCCATCCCTGCTTATCTTCCCACACTCCCTTTCTGAGGAAGAAATCAACAAACATAACCCCTGCAATGGCCGGATAAAGAAGAGCAGCCAGGCTAAGCAGTTTCTGTAAATTTTCCAGAATACCCGTAAAACAAAGAAGAAGTGATAAAAATGTACCTACGGCCGTTACAATCGCTCTTCCTTTATTTGTTTTTATATTCAGCATATTGGAGAAAGAAAGTCCCATTGTATAGTTATTTACAAGCTGACTGGTCCAGGCAGCAAGCCAAAGAACAATAAATCCCCAGATAGGAAATCCTAAGTTTTCCATAACTGCAACAATATCTGCAGTTCCATTTCCTGCTCCCATGATGGCACCAATAAAAAGAAGCGGAATACCAATTGCAACAATTCCAATCGGTATTAAAATATTATCCTTCCAACACGGTTTTGCATATCTTGTATAATCAGCAGAAATAACAAACTGCGATACATTCATGCCAAGTATCATCGTCACACCGGCAGCAAATGAAATCTCACCGCTTCCTTTGTAACTAATAATGTTCGACCATCCAATGTTCTTTAATGCCAGGTAAATACCAACAATGCACAGAAGAATTCCACCAGGAACCGCAAAATAATCCGTCCATTTCATAGATGAATATCCAATAACAGAAGGAATTGCGAACACTATTCCTGCGACAATGGTGGTAATCATCCAGGCAGTTCGATTAACTGTATAGTCAATTCCCAAAACTGCACAAAACGCATTGCCTGTTACCGATGTCTGAACGGCCCACCAGCCCATACTGATAACACCGATAACTAGTGCGATAATAAATTTTGCCTGTTTGTCGCCAAATCCTTGTTTTGCAATTACGGAAGAGGAAAGACCTGTTTTGGCCCCCATATATCCACTGATAGCATTTCCTACCCATGTTAAGCATATGAAAGTGAACAGTACAACCGGTATGATTCCTTTTAAGCCAAATGCACCTATTAATGTAGAACCTATCATCAACAAGGTGACACTGAATTCAAGGCCTCCGAAAATAAATGCCGGTGCTGTCCAATGCTGCCGTTGATTTAGCGGTACCGGGGTCATCGGATTGTTGTGGTCAAGCTTTTTTGTAACACTTGTGGCTAAAAAAATAGTGCTTAT